>CAYLSY010000038.1:0-12060 GCA_964386275.1 uncultured Hyphomicrobiales bacterium | reverse complement strand
TATAATTGCCGCCACCGTTGGACTCCGGTTGCGCCCGGAACGGTTAAAATCGACGATGGCGCTTCGCCGGACGAAAACGAAACACAGGCGCTCGAAATTCTATCGATACACGGCAACAGCGTTCAGTTTTTAAAGCCAGTCGAAACCCGAAAAAGCTGCGACGCATTGGTGGGCGGCGTTCGTTCGGAAATCAAGACTATCACAAACAAAACCAAAGACGGCAACGAAACCGGACGGGTGCGCGAGGTTTTGCGCAAGGCGTCAAGGCAAAATGCCGAGCGAGCGATTTTGAATATTCAAAAAAAGGTCGATTCGCAGGCGATTGAAGATGGAATTGCGCGCTATTTCAATTATCATGATTCGAATATCGACGAAATTTGGTATATTCAAGACAGGCAAATCATTAAAAAAGATAGGAAATAATTATGGCTTACTCAAAACTTAATGACGTCGAGCAAAGGCTCGAAAAGGGGCTTCGGAACAAAATGCCGCTCGAATCGAAATATATGTTCGTCGGCGAACTGAGCGCGCTTTCGGATTTGAGCCAGATTAAAATATCCGATTACGAAAGGTTAATCAAGAGGCTTGGCTTTACGAAAAAAGAACTGGCGCCCTTTACTACTTATTTGATGTTCGGTGAAATTGAACCGGACGAAGATTGAACATTATGCCGAAGTCGGCAAAATGATAGGAAAACAAATTAAGGAATCAACATGAGAAGAAATTATGATATTATCAGGCATATACTCCTTTGCCTTGAAATGCAAAACGACAAAACAACAATCGCTGAATGCATCGAAAGGTTGAACCGGAATTCGGATTTAGATGAAGAAATACGGGACTGGCGCGGCTCGCTAAATGCCCATATGTTATTATTGCACGATGCGGGCTTGATAGCAGCCGAAAGATTTGAAACACAAGCCGGCGAGAAGGTTATATTATTTGAACGCATTACGCTGGACGGCTATGATTTTCTTGACCTTGTGCGCGACAATGCGGTTTGGAAAGAAGTCAAAGAAAGACTTAAAGCCGCTGGTGGCTCGGCTTCGCTGCCGATTATCAAGGCGGTCGCCGAAAGCGTGATTAAATCAATGCTGCAACTCGCTTAAATATCAAACATTTTGACAATTGACTGGTATTGCTAAATTTACTAATTTGCATACATTGCTTTTCGGCGCATTTTGCGCTTATTTATTCACTTTATTTTTTATCAATATCACGGAGACTTTAAAAATGAAGAATTACAAATTAATCCTTAAGGACGGCAGGGAAATTACCGTCAAAGCCGTAAAATATCAAATCAATACCAAAGAATCGGTCGGACGCGTTATTCATTTCTACGGCGAAACAAGCGACAAGGCACAACCCGAAACATTCGTAAGGCTCGATGACGTAACTGCCGTTATCGCCGAAGATTGCCAGTAAATTTACTAATTTGCATACATCGCTTTTCGGCGCATTTTGCGCCTGTTTATTCACTTTTTTGGAGGTTTTTATGAAAAATTCAATAGTTGTATTATTCCTGTTCTTTGCATTCGCCGCATCAGCAATGGCTGTTAAGTTCGACATGAAGCAGTATTTCGGTTTCGAAATCGGAATGAGCAAATCGAAAGTAGAGAAGATATTGAAAGAGAAAGGCTATACTTACAAAATTATAAACAATAATGCTGGCGGTAAAATTCTTGTGATTGACAGCTCTTTTGTTGTCGAAGGCGAAAAAAGCTTCGAGGTGCGTTTGTTGTGGAACAAGAAAAATAACATTGAATCAATAATAATTGATTTTGATATCTTCGAATGGGGAAGGCTCTATTCATGGCTTGAAAAATTAAAGAACGAGATTGCAAACAGCAAACATGGTTTCGATGGCGATGAGCTTGGATGGATAGTGAGACTTGAGTTTGATAATTGTAGAATTTATATCGTCGAAGACAATTACAGTATTACGATAACAATGAAAAAATAATTTGGAAATAAATGCAAAAATTGATAAGTTGCCGCTGTTAAATCTTGATGACGGCAACAATCGCTCCGTTAAGCGATTTTTGCGTTTAAAACCCAAAACAATTAGCCTAATTACACTGTGGAGATGCGGCGACGCCTCCGGGTCTGTCATCAAGAACCTAACGACAATGTAATTAGGCATTTTTATTGGAGGTTTTATGAACAACACAACGGAAATAGTTCTCAGAAAAGAGGACTTTATCGAAAACGAAGGCATGCTATGGATGCCAATTAGAGAGCTTGCAAGATGGATTGGGTATAAAAACCCAAGAAGATTAGGCGCTTTGTTAAAAAACACGGCGACGAGATGAAAAAATACGTAATGGTATCTGAATCAGATACCATTCAAGGCAAAAGAATGACCACTTTTATTAACGAGCTTGGCTGCTATACAATTGCGATGTTTGCAAACATGCCAAAAGCTGTGGTCTTTAGAGACCAGCTCGCAAACCTTCTTATGGGAATTCGTAAGGGCGAAGTCGGTATCATATCAAAAGACGATTTAACACTACTCAAGCTAAATGACCTTGCCTGGCGCGCAAAGTATTTCGAGACAAAAAAGGAATTATTCGTCCGAACAAAAAAGGACATGAACTTTACGAAAGCCCGCGCAATCGAAGAAATGGAAAAGGACGGCATTTCCCGCGAGAAAATCGAACATTACCTGCAAGTCGATTGGAAGCACATAAACTTTTATCTTTCTCTTGCCGAAAGACACGCGGCGGCTCTTAAAAAGTACAAAGAATTCACCGGTACCGAAGAAATATACACTTATTCGCTCGAGCGCGGCCAAATACCGTGGAAATTGCGTTTGATGTTCGAATCCGGACGCAAACAGGAAGAATTCCATATGAATCGTTATTATGACGAAATGGAGGCTAAGGCTGAGCTTAGGAAAAAACAAAATACAGGAGACGGTGTATTGACAGCGCCCGAGTTCGAGAAATCCATCTTATCACAGTCATTGGAGCAGCTCGATGGCAAGAACTAAGGACGCAACCGAATGGCAGGCTCTTTATCGCGCCGCCCGCTCGGAAATCGAAACGCTCAAAGAAGAGCGCGACCGGCTACGAATCGAATTGGAAACCGCTTCGAGCGTCGAAGACGCGCTTTGCCAAACGCTGCTCAGGCAAAAAGCCGAACTTGGCGAATACAGGGCATGGATTGAGAGCTTTTCGGAAAAAGGGCTGAAAGCGGGGAATTAACCTCCGTTTTCCCCCTTTAGCAAAGGGGACAGGGGGATTTATAATAGAAGGGCGCATCCGGTTTGGCTGCGCCTTTTTATTATCCTTTCAAATCTTTAATAACTTTTTGAATTAAATCGCTCATTAGTTGCGTATCGTCGGCGGCAAGGCTTGCGGCATATTCGGCAAGCCGCTTTTGATTGCTCGTCGTCAGTCCGAAAAACTTCCACAGTTTCCGCGATTCACCCGCGCCCGATACGTTCAGCCAAAACGCTTTTTGCGCCTGCTTTGCCGAGGTAAAGTAAAGCACAGCCTTTGTGTCGCTTTGGGCGCGGCAGCTCATTGATTTCAGAAGCGAACCCGACCAAACAAGGAAATCGCCGTCGGGCGAGCGTTTGTTGATTCGCCGCCAATCCTTATAGCCGCCTGTTACGATTTGCCACAGTTTACCGCTTCGGCGGCTTACGAATTTGCGCAGCCTGCCTGACTTTTCGAGCGCTTTCGGCAGCTTTTTGCCGCCTGCGGGCATGGCGAACGGTTTTTCGGAGTATCGATATTGATTGTCGTCCATGTCGATGCCGCGCCCGATCTGCTCGCCAATTAGTTCAAGCGCCTTGAAGCCTACTTTTTCGATTAATTTTGGCATAAATTAAATCCCCCTGCCCCCTTTGTCAAAGGGAAAAATTATATACCCTGCGGTTGAAAGATTTTATCGCCTGCGTTTGGCGCGGTGAAGGCGAGTTTTTCGTAAACTTCCGATTCCAAAAGCGGAATACCGGCTGCCAATGCAATTGAAATCACGTTGGCATTGGTTTCGGCGTCTTGACCTTCGTTTGTGATGAACTCGAAGCGCCAAGGACAGCGTCCGGCCGCGGCGCCGTAGTTTTTTTCATAATCGTATTGAAGCAGCCGGTTGATGTGATTTGTTGCAATCGACAAATCGCGCCACATCAAATCGTCGGTAATTGCCTGCTGAACTTCCAAGGCGGCTCGGCTGCCGGTTTTAGCAGGCAATTCGACTGTGTTTGCCTGCCCGACAAGCGCAATTGCGATTTGGGTATTGATATGCTCAATCATTGCCCGGAACGATTCACCCGCGCCCGACGTGGTTATTTGATGAAACGCAAAGTCCATCAAGTCGCTTGTCATAAGGTAATTATTTCTAACCACAGATTGCAGCGCTTCTTTGCCCGCTTGGATTTCCTCGTCGCTGGCGCCGTGTTCGATTGCGTGAATGATACCTTTTTGCTTTCGATTGAAATTAGCCCATTCGAAAATCATATCGCGCCGCAATATTTCGAGTTCGCCGATTGAGCCGAGCTGCCCGCCGATATTTGCGCTCGAACCTGCGATGAAATTCGAGCCTTCCAGCGTCGTTTCTTTGCCGTTACGCGTTGTTCGAGCCGATTCGGGCGATTCGGGCGATAATTTCGTTATGTCGATTTGCGACGCCAATGGCGTGATATTGCCTTCTTCGCCAATCCAAGCGAGTTCGACGGCAAAAAGTCCGAAAATTTGCTGTTCGACCGTCGCTTCGGCGAGCGTTTGAATTGCCTGACGTGTGCGCGAACGCGCTTCGTCGGCTTGTGCCTGCTTGTTTGGGTCGATGTGCGTTATCGCATAATCCCAGCTTGCCACGGCGGCTTTACGGCTATTGATTAGCCCTGCAATTCGCGGATTGACGACGGTAAACATCTTGAGCCAGCGATTCAGACGCGTTGTGTCGCGCTTGCCGTCTGATTGGCTAAGCATAAGCAAATGATTTGTGTAAGTGTTTAGCTCGGGGTATCTCATGGCGCCGCCTCCAGCATTTCGGTTAATTGATAAATTACGTCGATTGTAACGAGCGCAACGGGGGTTGAATCATAAACGTCGTCGAATTCGAACGCGGCGCCCCGGCACGCTTCGCCGAGTTCGTCCAAGATAACCCTGAACGCCCGCTCGCAAAGTTCGACGGCAAGCAATCGCTGTTCGCTCTTTTTTAGCGCATTTGCGCCGCAGAAAACGTAGAATTTGCCGGTAAGCACATCATAGGCGCCTTGCTCGGCAAAAGTGGCGCCAGGCTCGAAATAAAGCCAAATAAACGGCGACAGCGTCGGCATGTCGGTTACGCTTCCGGGTTGAATGTTGGCGGCTGGGCAGCCAAGCGTTTCCGCTGACGCTTTAAGCGCCGCAATCAGCATGTCTTGTATATCTCTAAGCGTCATCGAGCGCCTCCTCTCCGTATAAGCCGGCGATCCGCCCGACGCAAGAGCGCGAGCCATCGCGAACGGCTTTTATTTTGTGATTAACAAGGAATTTGAAAGCGTTTTCGTATTTATCGTTTAGCCGAGCAATGCTTTCCGGGGTCGGATTGCCGAGTTTATCGCTCGTCAGATATTCGACGATGAAAGCAAACGGCACAACGAGCCAGTTCAGCTCGACCGGACGCTCGTCTACGATTTCAATGCCGGTTTCGTCGCGAATAATTTCGAGCGCCTGCGATGCGACGTCATCGAAATTGTTGTCTTGTTCCAGATACGCGTAAATGGCGTCGGGAACAAATCTTTTGATTTCTGTTAGTTGAACCATGGCAAATTAATTGAAATTAAAAATAAGTGTCGTTAATTACGATTGGCTTTGTTAAGTTTTTCGAGCGCCTGCCAAGGCGCCGACGCTGCAATAGTTCGAATGCGCAAATCAATGAATCGGGCGCATCGTCGGCGCGGTTAGCCTTTTTGCCAGCAAAGGCAAATAGTTGCCGCAGGTATGTTTCGGTATCGGGCAACCCCTTTAATTTGGCGTTAAAACGAAATTTGCCTTCAGCCCAAGCTGACTGTGCATTTTTGGCGAGTTCATCGACGTTGAAGCGGCAATATTCGACGTTCGGCGCTGCGTTGCCGATGCTTCTGCTATATTCACGAACAAGGTTTGTCCATGTTGATTCTTGGCTTACGTTGCCGTCCCAGCCGAGCGCGCGGCATCGAAACGAATAAATCGAGAACACAGAACTAAGTAAATCGCGCGAACTCGAAAACGAATGGCAAAGCAAGTTATCGATGAAAAACAAATCTTCCGATGGACTGTAAAGCAGAACCGTTGCCGCCGTGGAGTCGCCTTTGCCGCGTTTAGCCAAATTGGGGTCGCAATACAGAACCCCGCGAGAGTCAGCGGGCAAATCGACGAACCATTCAAGCTGGTCGCGAGTGAAAATAAAGCCGTCGCCCGGCACTGGGTTTTGTTGAAAATCACCCTGCCATTCGCCTTCGTCGGCGGCTCCGCAACGCGCTTTGCACTCGTATTCGGTTTTTGCCGGAAAACGCTCGCGCCAAAGCGGTTTTCCATCGAAAGCCTTATGGACATGCACTCGCCAGTCGTGCGGCAATAAATCGTTTTCCGACGCGAATTTGAGCTTATTCAATGCGCAACGCTCGTCGAAATTATTGCCCAAAACAACGAGTGTTCCGTTTTCGGCAAGCGACGAACGAACCTCTTGTAGCATTTGCATTCTATGTTCGACCTGGTCGCTTCCGAGCGGCGAACGACGGGTTTCAATATCGTCGGCAAGGATTAGGCGCGGTCGCGACAATCCGAACGAAGCGCCCTTTGCCGAGCGTTTTTCGGAAAACGCAAGAATTTGCGCTATTTCGGAAGCGCCGCTGCGCAATTTGACTTTGATGACGATCTGCTCAGAATTGTTTTCCAAAAATTCAGGGTGAAAATCATACATTATGCGGGCGTCGCCGAGAAAGCGAGCGATGTCTTTGAGCATGTTTTCCGATTTTGTCAGCACTTCGCTCATAACGCCGCCGAAATGCAGCCTGCCGGTTAAAACAAGCCAGCAAAAAAACTTTTTCCAAGTCGCCGTCTTGGCGTGCTTGCGGGGTCCAAGAAAAATATCGACTCCGGGCATATTCCAAAACGCCAGCAATTCTTTGTGATAAGGCGCGGGCTTCGAAAAACCGTCGGAATAAACGCTCGGCGGAAAGTAGATTTCGTCGAACTTCCAAAAATTGCGGCTTGCCGCTTCCAATCGCTTTTGGCGCGCTGTTTCGGTCGATTCGGCTTCGCTCCACGGCGCATTCGACGCGATTGTGCGCTTCAATTCGGCGTCGCGCTCGAGTCCGGCGATAACGAGGTCTATTGTCGAGAATTCTTCCATCGCTCGTATTCCTCTTTGATGACTGTTATCACCCGCTCGTCTGTGGCGCCGGGTTCGTAGCGGCGAACAATGTCGGCAACTATTGCGGAATCGCCGCTTTTAATGTGCTTTGCAATTTTCGAATCCTGAATTGTTTTGTAAATCCTTGCAAGTTTGTCCAACGATGCGATCCGCTCGTCTGCCGGTAATTTATCGTCTGAGCCGAGCTGGGCAAGCGCAAACGCATACTGACTTTCTAAGATTTTATCGGGCGGTTGACCGAGCAACGTCGAGATATCGACAGATTTGCGTCGCGGCTTGGTTCGTGAATATTTGCCCGAACGAAAGCCTTCGATTGAACTACGGACTTGGTTGACTGTAACATTGAACAGCGCCGCCATTTCCGATAGTGTCGCCTTCGGGTATCTATCTTTGTATCTGCCGATTTTTTGCCTTAGAGCAAGCGTTATTGCTGGCGCTCTTTTCATTTTAATTCCATTGCTTTGTAAATAATTGCTTGAAGTTTACGAAGATCTTACGAAATTCTTCGAACTGCATTTTAACGACAAAAATATCAACGCCGCTCAAATCCGTTATAGCTGTCGTTTCGTCGCCGTCGCTGTAGGCATGCCCAATATAAGCCAAATCAACAACTGCGTCGACGTAAGATTTTGCGCCCGTTGTTTCGTTCTCGATTTCGATTTGAACATTTAAAAATCTGAATACGCTCATGCGCTTGTTTTTTGAATTTGAAAAACAATTCGAAGCAAAAATATTTCAATGCAAGTAAAATAATTGTCTATATACGCATATAGCCAACTTTTAAATATTGCGCCCGCTAATTTTGCTAAAAGATTTTAAAACGAAGTCGAAGGAAAGCCGAACATGGCAAAAACTTTCAAGGAATTGTTCGCAGATATTAAAGCCGCGCTCACAAACAACAAAGATGCGCTTGCGGCAATAGAACAGCAAGAAGCAAGGTACAAAGACGAGCCGCCCGCAGAGCCGACCCCGGCGTTGCCGACTTCGCAGCAAGGCGACGACAAAACGACCGCCGAGCTTAAGCAGCTTGTGCTAAAACTCTCGGAGGACAATAAGAAATTGGTCGAAATGCTGACAGAGCGCGACAAAAAGGAAAAAGAGCGCGAGGAAGCACTGCTGAAACAAGCTCAAAAAGAACTGAAAGAAAAAATCGACAAGGAAATGAAGGCGGCAAACGACGACGGACGCATTGCGCCGAAAAACGAGGAATTGAACAAGATTTTCAGGGCGCAATTCGAAAAAGACTTTGAATCAACAAAAAAAATTGTCGATTCGCTTACGAAAACCGTTACCACAAAAGAGGGCGAAGGCGCAAAAAAAGACGGCGATAACGATGCTCAGCTGATGACCGGACTCGGCAGCTCGCTCAAGCCTGAATTTGCAAGATACGTTCAGTCGGTTCCGGCAACAAACGAATAACATATTTTTAAAATTTAATCGGAGAAAAACATGGGTTTATTAGCGGCATTATCACGAATCAACAGCCCTTCGGGGCGCGGCAAACAAGCGCTCGGGCTTTTATTGCAACATTCGCCCTTTTTGCAGTTTATGGAAACGCACTCGGGGTGGGAGCTTGACGCAACAAAGTTCAACTGGCAGCCGGAAGATTTGTCGGCAAAAACGATTGCGGCACGAACGATAGGCGCCGGCGCTCAATCGGCTGCTCAAAATATCGCTATAACCGACTTAGTGGCAGACATTTTAGCGGCTTACAACGCTAATTTTGACGTTGACGCTTCTTATGTTGCAGATGTTGAGCGTAAACTTGCGAACATGGACGCTTACATGCTCAAAGAGCTTCGCAGGCGAATCAGACAGCTTGCAATTTACCTCGAAAACGAATGCTTCCTTGGCACGGGTAGCGACGGACGAATGAAAGGACTCAAGGTTATATTGGACGGCACGACAGCGCTGCCGGGTTACACGGGTGTAACGCGTGTCGAAGACGCTCAAATTATTACCGGCGGCTCTACGAAATCGTGCGATCTGACTGTTCGCACAAATGACGATAAATTTATCGGTCAGCTCAGGCATTGGATTTCGAAGGTTCCAGGCTGCGCCGGAATCCTGTGTTCGCCTGCGATGGGCGCTTTGCTCGATACGATTGCGCGAACAAAATATGCCGCAGGCGAAACGAGAGACTTATTTGGCAAACCGGTTACAACATTCAACGGAACGCCGATTGTGCCGGTTTTGGATACGTCGATTACAAACGACGAACCCGACAACACAACTCCGACAGCGCTAACAACAACGACATCGCTTTATTTAGTTGCGCCAGGCGAGGGGAGCCTTTCATTGGTAACTAACAGCGGATTGGAATATACTGATTTCGATTTGCAAGAAGGCAAGCAATCGAATCGCGAAAAGATGGAAATCCGGCTGAAGTGGAAAATTGAAGTTCCAGAGTCGGTGTTGCGAATTCGCAATTTCAAAATAGCATAAAATTGGGTTTTACAGGGACTGCTATTGCTCCGTTGTCGCCGCCCTGCGAAATGCAGGGCGGCATTCTCCTTGAATTAATTATTCACTATGACTTATCGCTAAAATGGATGGATGGATTGTTGCAATAATAGGAGCGCTACTGACGGCGATTTTCTCTGCAATGGGCTATTTGATTAAAAATCAAATCAAATCAATCAAGGATATTCTGCAGAATTTATTAACCGAAATGCAGTTGGTTCGCGAAATGCTTGCGCGCCAGGACGAGAAGAACAAAACCAACGACGAAGAGCACAGGGATATATACGTTCAAATCGAGCGCCACGCCAACCATTTGCAGCGGCACGAAAACGACATTACTGTTTTGAAAACAAAAGTTCATTAAGAGTCTGTTGAAAAAGTAATATTTATTCAAATTGTCATTCCTGCGCATGCAGGAATCTCTAAGCACGCCGTGGAAGAGGATTCCTGCATTCGCAGGAATGACACAGCAGAGACTTTATCAAAAGTTCATTAATCAAATTTAAAGGAATTTTATTATGTCAGACACAGCAAAAAAAATATGGGACTTTGTTGCGCGACACGCGACGTGGCTTGCTCTCGGTATGATAGCATTATTAATATTAAGTCCTGGGCTTGCCGAAATTAAAACCATATTGCTGATTGCCGCAATCGAGGCGCTTTCCATAGCATTGTCCGGCATTGCGCTATATGCCTTTACAAAAGTCGATTTCACAAAATACTTTGCCGGAGCCAATCCCGGGCTGATTTTCCTCGGCGTTCACATATGCGTCGGAATGTCGGTTTTGGGTGTATATTTGGTTCAATTCGGCTCTTAGCTGAGGAGGAAGTATGAAAAAAATCCTCGTTATATTCTTAATTCTTACATTTTCGGCACTTAATGCACAAGTTAAATTTCAATTGCCCTGCTCAAAACAATTGCTCGAAGCGTCTCATGATTCGGCTTTGGCACAAGTCGGAACGGTTGAATCAACAAACCGCAACGACGGAGCAAAAATCGAAGAGTATTTGCGCTCGGTCGGCAGAAATCGCGGCGACGCATACTGCGCTGCTGGTCAATACTGGTGCTTCTTTTCGGCATGTATTGATTTGAATTTGCCTCTTGCGGAAATTCCGATATTTCGGACTGGCTCTACAGTAGCGATGTTCAACAAAGCGCAAGCCGACGCCGCAAAAACCTCGTATTTACCTGCGCCAGACGATTTAATATTTTGGAAATACAACGGCAAAAATAGCGGACACGTTGAAAGAATAATCGAAGTAATGAAAGCGGGCTGGGTTAAAACCGTAGGCTTCAATACAAGTTCAGGCAATGCCGGTTCTCAAAGCGATGGCGGCGGGGTTTATTATCGCAAGCGCAATGTTTATCACGCTCTCGGTCGAATGGCGATTCGCGGCTTAATCGGGTTTAGAACATGAGGCGATTTATTTACATAGCGTATTTTGTTTTCCTGACCGGTTGCGCAACAGCGCCGGTCAGCCAAATTCATACTTTTATCAGGGATACAACTTATGTCGTTTTGCCGCCTGCGATTATCGATAGCGGCGCCGTGCAAACGGTTACGGATACTTTAGTTCAATACGTTCGAGTTCAAAACAACGATACAATTGTGGATATTCGATACTTGCCAATTGAGCGTCTTATCAAATACAAGGTTCAACCCGACACAATTCGGCTTACCGCTCGCGATACGCTCGTTAAATCGGAAGTAATTGAAAAAATTATCGAAACGACTATGTGGGAAAAATTCGTCATCGGCGCGCTCGGGGCGACAATTGCGCTTATTGCAATAGCGCTTACTGCGTTATGGAAAAAGAAAAACGGTTAAATATAATCAGAAAATCCCCCTTTTTTTTTGGTTAAGAGTCTGTTGAAATAGTAATATTTATTCAAATTGTCATTCCTGCGCATACAGGAATCCTCTTTCACGGCGTGTTTAGAGATTCCTGCATTCGCAGGAATGACACAGAAGAGACTTTTTCAACAGTCTCTTAAGAGGAAAATGGAAAAGGCTAAATAGATGTTTGTTCAAAAGGCAGAAATACAAAATGGCGAGATTCAATACGGAATACTCGGCAAAGTCAATGCGGATGACCTTTCTCCGAATATTGCCGACAAAAACCGTGTACACGTTCAGATGCTGCCGGTGGTAACGCTGACGTTCGAACACGGACTGGGCAAACGTCCGGCGGTAACGATAGTAGATAAAAGCGGTAACGAAATCGAAGGCGACATTAAATACATCGACG
>CAYLSY010000037.1:7950-12068 GCA_964386275.1 uncultured Hyphomicrobiales bacterium | reverse complement strand
CCCCGGATGGTTTTATCATTTCTTATACGATAACAGATGGTTCGGGCTTTCCATATATTTTTTATAGAAAAATTGAATCTTCGACGAGCGATGGCATTGTCGATGCTCGGAGTTTCAAACTTGATACACTGCCGAGCGGCGTATACAGTTTAAGGGTTTCGGTATTATTTCCAGCAGATGAACCTGTTGACTCAGTTCAGTCTTTAAAGCGATTCTATATAATCAACCCAATGATTCCACCGCGAAAGTATTCACAGTATTCCGAAAGCGCTCTTTATTCAAAAAGCGAATTTGCCACAATGAGCGAAGCCCAAGCAGATAAAGAATTCCAAATGGCAATGGTTAAGGCTACGAGCGGAGAAATAGACCTTTATAATATGTGTGAATCAGTTGAGGCCAAAAGAAAATTTTTGTTCAAATTTTGGTTTGTCCGCGACCCTGATTCAACCACGTATATTAATGAAGCCTTAATGAAATTTCGCGAAAGCGTGGAATATGCCAATCGAACATTTACCGGAGGTGTATATACCGAAGGTTGGAGGTCGGACCGCGGTAGAGTAGTTCGAAAATACGGAATTCCTTCACAAAGGGATTGCTTTATGGCAGAAAGCAATGCCAGAGCTTATGAAAAGTGGCTTTATCACGAACATCAGGGAGGTATCGAGTTTGTCTTTGTCGATATGACGGGCTTCGGTAATTATATTCTTGTGCATTCATCTGCTCAAAATGAAGTTCGGAACGATTATTGGTATGATAACTATGTCGTGCCGAATAATCCAAGTTCAAATCAAAAAATGATGGATACGAAATAGGCGCAGCTTATGATTAAAACGCTTCTTGATTTCATTGTATATTCTTTATTCAGATTTTTCGGTTTTTTTGCGTCGAAACTTTCTTACCGCAAGATGTATTCCTTTGCAAAATTCATTGGCTCAATACTGCTTAAACTCGACACGAAAAGAAAAAATATAACTCTCGACAATATTTCCAAGGCATTTCCAGAAAAAAGCAAGGATTGGCATAAAAGAGTGATGATTGATTCCTATACGAGCCTATCGCTTTCGATAATTGAGTTTTTGGCGATAAGACATAAAAAAAATGATGAATTGCACGAGTTGATTGAATATAAAGGTTTGGAAAAAATAATTGAAGAGTCGAAGCAGGGGAAAGGTGTGTTGCTGCTTTCGGGACATTTTGGGAATTGGGAGCTTCTTGCAATGGGCGCTGGTCTTTTTTCGAATATTCCTGCTCTTATCGTGGTCAAACCTCAAAGTAACAAGTTCATTGACAAGCATTTCAATGAAATTAGAACAATGCACGGCAACAGGGTTGTGTCGACCTACAAGGCAGCCCGCGAAATCATTCATACATTGAAAACAGGAGGAGCGCTGGCATTACTTGCCGACCAAAGCGCAACTGCAGACAGGGATATTTTTGTGGATTTCTTCGGTCGTCCGGCGGCGACTTATGAAGCGCCGGCAGATTTGGCTTTGCGCTTTAAAGTGAAAATCCTTATGGGGTTTGCTGTAAGAGATGATAGCGGTAAATATCATGTTGAAATCTTTGAAATTCCATCGGGTGATTTGGAGTATAACAAAGAAGGAATCAAAGAGTTAACCCGACGCCATGTCAAGGCATTAGAAGATGAGATTCGCAAGCATCCCGGACATTGGGCATGGCAGCATCGTCGCTGGAAACATCAGCCTAAGCAAGATTTTACTATTAATTGACATTAAAATTGATTCGCATATGAACTTGGATAAAATAAACAGGGCTGTTGTGATTCAGACGGCATTTCTCGGTGATATTGCTCTATCATTTTATTTTATTCAAGCGCTGAAAAACATTTATCCATCGATTGAAATAACTTTCGTTACTACTCCTTCGGGAGCAAATCTTGCTTCATGTATCGACGCGGTAGACAAGGTATTGATTTTCGATAAAAGGGGGATTCACAGCAATTTATCGGGTATGAAGGCTATTGCAGGTGAAATCAGAACACAACAGCCGGATGTACTATTCTCTTTGCATCGTTCGCTGAGAACCACGCTGGTGGCTTTTATGTCGGGGGCAAAGTTGAAAGTTGGCTATAATACAAGCGCGTTGTCATTCCTTTATAACAACACTGCTGTATATTCCTACTCAAAGCATGAAATTGAAAGAAATCTATCGCTTATCGGTTTACTGGAACAACGGGAAATAGTAAAGCCCGAACACGTTTTCATAAGCTTCAAACAAGGAGATAAATTTTTTATTGACAGAATACTAAAGGATTTTAATGGAAAGAGAATTGTAGCGATTGCTCCGGGTTCAGTATGGGAGACAAAAAGATGGGAAGCTATCCGGTTTGCCGGTCTTGCCGAAAAATTAATAGAAACAGGTTTTCAGCCAGTGTTAATAGGAAGCGGGGATGATGCTGAAATCTGTTCTTTTATTGCCGAAAGAAGCGGCGCACGTAACCTTGCTGGCGAAACATCCTTGCCCCAGATGCTGTATCTTCTGAGCCGCTGCAGCCTTACCGTTACCAATGACAGCGCTCCGACTCATTTTGCTGGCTTGGTCGCTTGTCCTTCGGTAGTAATTTTTGGTCCGACTTCACCAATTTTTGGGTTTGCACCATTTGGCAGTCAAGATATCGTTGTCGAAACAAAAGGGATGAAATGCAGACCATGCCGGATTCATGGGAGCCGGCGCTGTCCGCTCTCGACACATGATTGCATGAGAACAATATCTGTCGAGCAGGTCTTCGAATCTTGTTTGAGTATTTTGTCGCGTTCTTGATGAAATAGTAATATTATCTATTATTCTCTATTTTATTAGAATCATTATAGTGAAAGCTGAAATTTCGTAAACCGCGGTGGTTGAGAATTTCAGTTCGCACGGGGGAAAACAATATTTATACTGATATTGGTATATGTTATCCGATAATTTATATATTAACCAATAAATTGGAAATTTTTTGAACGCTCGTCTGCAGCCCAACCCATCAAGTCGGTCGCCAAAATATCTTTCTCGCTTATAAGCGGCTTGCCCTTAATTACATTATCAAATTCTTCCTTCAATTGAGCGTTACAATAACTCCAGTCGAGGTCTTTAGATAACGGTGAAATGCCGGCTTCGCAAGCGGGATTGTATTCTGCTGTACAGAAATATTCGATTTGGGTTTGTTCAGTGAAAAAGTTGCCGTGCGCAAAACCCGGGGGAACCCACAACCATTCGCCAGTTTCGCTTTCAGGCGAAGCTGGCATATCGTGCATCATTATTTTACCGAAATTCGGCGAACCAAGGCGAATATCCATGAAAATGTCAATCATTCTGCCTCGCACAGTTCGCAAAAGCTTTCCCATTGGCTCTTTCCATTGAAAATGTAAACCACGGACTACGTTCGCTTGAGAATAACTTTCGTTTACTTGCAGCAATAGCGGGTTGTTCGTAAAGAATTCCGGTATTGCATTCCGTAAATCACTCCAGCGGAAGGTTTCGGTAAAATAGCCGCGTCCGTCGAAGAATTTAGCAAATTTTATCGATTTAACTTCAGGCAATTCAAAGGATTTTATTTCAAGGATTTTCATTGTTCGAATTTTTATATTAATTAAAATTAGTAAAAAAATAAATAAATAAATATGGCATAAACTCGTTTAAATAAATATCTAAACCGGTTTTATACACTCTTGCAAATCCATTGACGGATTATTTACTGCCAAAGAAACCGGATAAAAAGTGATTTCGTTTTCCGGATAAGACCGAAGACACTGCAACAATTGCTCGAGCGAGATATCCATACCTGATAACCACTTGCTCCGGTCTTCTTTCCCGATAATACAAGGCATGCGATTGTGAATCGTTGCCAACAGCGGATTAGGCGTTGTTGTGATGATTGTCGCCGTAAGCAATTCTTCGTTATTGGGGCTAATCCATTTTTCCCAAAGACCTGCGAAAGTGAATGGTTCATTATTTACTAATTTAATGAAAAACGGCTGTTTTACATTTGACCCCTTAACCGATTGCCATTCATACCAACCGTCTGCAAAAATCAGGCAGCGCCTTTTTCGGAAAGCGTTTCTGAATGATGGTTTTTCGGTAAGCGTTTCGCTGCGTGCATTAATCAGATTCGAACC
>CAYLSY010000037.1:0-7940 GCA_964386275.1 uncultured Hyphomicrobiales bacterium | reverse complement strand
GCGCATCTGTTTTTGCCCAGCTTGGAACTAAGCCCCAGCGCAGCATTGTAATATCGTTTGGCGAAGTATTGAGCACAGCCGCAATTTTTTGTGACGGCGCAATATTATACCTCGGCTGTAAATCTGTTTTCACTTGCAGCCCGGGAACCAATTTTTCAACATTTTTGGTTTTTACCGTTAACGCAAATCTTCCGCACATGTTAAAGTGTCATTTTTTTCAAACATTCTTCTTTGTTGACTGTATGTTGCCAAGAGAGTCAGTCGATTAAGTATATATTCTCCAGCATGCCGAGCAAATCGAAGCATCCAGAACACAGGCTGGAACAGGATATGTCGTTTCGCTCAGATTGAACATTGTGGTTTTTGCCAGTATTTCAATAGACTACCCAATGAATACTATTACAAAAAAGGACCATGGTATTTAACCAACCTGAACCCGATATTATCGGCAGCTACTGAGCTTTTTGCGCGAGCCGCAGAACGCAAAAGAAATACTGCGCTGTCGAAAGCGCCTCCGCGAATTACTTTATATATGCCCGGAGCGCTGTTTAAAGGTTTGCTCTCTGGAGCTATTTCATAATAATTCGAATCATAAGTATCGAAGCACCATTCATAAGCATTCCCAAGAATGTCGTAAAGTCCGTTGCTGTTGGGCGATTTCATTCCAACGCTTTTCAAGGCGTAGCCAGAATTAACATCGAACCAGCCCAAATCGCCGGGTTCGCCGGGATAGTCGCCATTATTGCCTGCCCGGCAAATGTATTCCCATTCAGCTTCGGTGGGCAATCGCCAGCCAGTTGCCGAGATATGGCAAACCACTTCGTCTCCGTTTATTTCATAGCACTTATCGAGTCCTTCATATTCGGATACCTTGTTGCAAAATTCAATTGCCTCGAGCCATGAAACATCGACTTTGGGCAGCGATAGATTGCCCTCGAGCCAAGTCGCCGATGGGTAAACCGATTCCCAGAATAGACGGGTTACCTCATATTTTGAGACATATAAGTTATATGGTAGCACGACATTATGAATGGGGGATTCGTCGGCATAACCCGTTGAGGAACCCATCGTAAAAACGCCTCCATTGATTACAACAGCGTCGATTTCGCGATATCTTCTATAAATTACGTTTACCGCATTAGATGAGTCGCTGCCGACAACGACAATGATATGAGTATCTGTATAATCGATAGCAGGCAGCCTGAACGAAATCATCGAATTATTCCATTTTAAGCATTCATTGGCTTGAATGATGACGGTATCTCCGATACAAATAAATGAAGCATCGGTTTTATTACTGAAATTTTTGCCGTAAATTGTAACAGTATCACCCGTATATAACTTCATGCTATTTAATTCTAAAATTACTGGTTTACTTGGCATAACGGCGTCGTCGTTGCTGCATCCGGTAAAAAAAAGAAAGACGAATAACAGTGATGATAAAAATATTTTAAGCGTTGAACTCATTTTTTAATCTTAATTGTTTATTTTAGTAAAAATCGATAGTTCCTAAATTATGAAAAAGTTGGTTATATCGGAAATTGTTTCTGATAGTTTTATTGTAATTCGCAGAAAATCTTTTATTTACGATGAAAGCAACAAGATTTGATATGAAGATAATTATACTGCTGAGCATAGTAGTCATAATGGCTTTTTTCATAATGTTATCTGCATGCTCCGACAGTGAAAAGAACGCCTATTCGCTGAAATCCCAGAGCGACTCTATAATAATAAATGGAAATGAGCAGGCAGATAGTGAAATTCTATATCAAGAACTTAGAAAAATCACAATAACCCACTACGCAAAGGTCAAGACCAGTTACGGCAGCTTTTATATTGCGCTTTATGGTAAGGATGCCCCAAAAACAGTCGATAATTTTCTCGGATTGGCTAAGAATCATTATTATGATGGTATGCACATCCATCGAGTTGCACATGATTTTCTCATCCAAATGGGTTGTCCCTACACAAAGCAACTCAACAAGAAGTCTTTATGGGGAAGCGGAGGCGAAAGCATTTACGGCGGAGCTTTTGAATCGGAAATAAACCTTAATTCAATTGCATATAAAGTCGGTTATGTGCATGGCACGGTGGCTATGGCAAAAAAAGGTAAAAATGGCAATCTCAGCCAATTTTTCATCTGCCTTGCCGACGCTAAAAATTTGCAGCCTGAATGGACAATTTTCGGACGGGTAATATCAGGAATGGATGTTGTTGAGAAGATTGCAAAAGTTAGTATTAATCCAAGTTCGCAAGACGAAGACGACGGCATACCTATTAAGCCTATCAAAATATTCTCAATTGCTGTTGAAAAAATGAAGTGATTTTTCATATTACGATTTTTCATATTACAATGATAAAAAAATGAAAACTATAGGATTAATCGGCGGCTTAAGCTGGCATTCGACAATTACATATTATAAAATTATCAACCAAATAGTCGGAGAACGGCTCGGAGGAGCGCATTCGGCTAAAATATTACTCTATTCAGTTGATTTCGATGAATTTGTGAAATCACAGGAAAGCGGAGGATGGCAAGCGGTCGAAACAATGCTCGGCGCTATAGCAATCCGGCTCGAAGCTGCAGGCGCAGACTGCCTGCTACTTTGCACGAACACGCCTCATATCATTGCCGACGGCTTGCAAAAAAGAATCGGGATTCCGCTTCTACATATTGCTGATGTTACAGCTGCTGAAATTAAGCGGCAGAACATTGATAAAGTTGTGTTGCTCGGCACGAAGTTTACAATGGAGGCAGATTTCTTTAAAGATAGGCTAATACAGAATGGTATCACTCCATTGATACCAACTGAACAAGACAGAGATTTCATTCATAACGCCATTTTTAATGAAATGACACGCGGTCTTTTTCTACCGGCTGCCAAGCAAAGATTTATCGAAGTCATAGAAGGATTAAAGGGAAAAGGAGCGCTTGGAGTGATTTTTGGCTGCACCGAAATCCCGATGCTTGTTAAGCAAGGCGATATATCGATTAAGGCATTCGATACTGCTGAAATTCATGCTAAAGCCGCAGCGGAGTTCGCTTTAAGCGATTTATAACAATATATGAAACTATTAAGTAATACAAGATGAAACATATAATTAGCAACTTGCTATCATTTGTCTTAGTGGTGTTTTCGCTTTCGAATTCATGCTCTGCCCAAGACAATATACAAAAATCGGAATTTGATAAAATAGCCGAAAAAATAATAACTGTCTGCAATGCCGACAGCTCGGCTTGGAAAAGGCTCGCATATTTCTGCGATATGTTCGGGCATCGATTAAGTGGTTCGGAGAATTTGAACAATGCGCTCCAGTGGGCTTGCTCCCAGATGAAACGCGAAGGATTCGACAGCGTTTGGCTTGAACCGGTGAAAGTGCCGCATTGGGTACGCGGCAGAGAATACTGCCATATGGATTCGCCATATAAAAAGGATTTTCCGATACTTGGGCTTAGCCATTGCGCGGCAACTCCAAAGGAAGGTATAACCGCAAAGACAGTCGTGGTGAAAAGTTTTGATGAATTGCAAAGACGGGCATCGGAAATACCGGGGAAAATAGTTGTTTTCAACGAGCCATATGAAAACTATGGTCAAGCGGTAGAATACCGCTTCGTTGGAGGTCAGCGGGCGGCTCATCTTGGAGCTGTTGCTGCGCTTGTGCGTTCAGTAACGCCGATGTCGATGAATAATCCTCATGCCGGTTCGATGATTAGCGCATATAACGATACTGCTGCAAATATCCCTTTTGCTGCTATAACAGAAGAGGATGCGATGTTCTTTGAGCGAATGCAGGATTACGGTTCGCCGGTAGAATTAACGCTTCATATGGAATCAAAAGTATTGCCTGATGCTGATTCTTACAACTTGATTGCTGAAATCAGAGGAACGGAAAAGCCAAGTGAAGTTGTTGCCTTCGGCGGACATAGCGATTGTTGGGATGTCGGAAGCGGCGCTCAAGATGACGCATCAGGATGTATAGCAGCATGGCAGGTTTTAACTGTTCTAAAAAAACTTGGCATTCGACCAAAGCGGACAATGAGAGCGGTTTTTTGGGTGAATGAGGAAAACGGCTCGCGTGGCGGCAAAGCATATGCCGCTGCACATGGAAAAGAGCCTCATGCTTTGGTTTACGAACTCGACAGCGGTATTTTCCCGCCGGATGCACTTCGATACCATGGTTCAGACTCAGTTTTGTCATTACTAGGGAAAGAGCTTTTGCCTTATTTGCAGAAGGTTGAAAAAAATATTGAATTGAAATCTGGCGGCGGAGGAGTGGACATCGGGCCAATGATGGAACTTGGAGTGCCGGCGATGAGTCTTCATTTTGCTCCGGGCAACAATTATTTTTGGTATCATCATGCTGCCACAGATACTCCTGATAAGGTTGACCCAAAGGATTTGAACAAGTGTATCACCGTAATGGCTCTGGCGTTGTATTTTTATGCAGAAATGCCTTAAGGTTGATTATGCCGGCTGAGTTAGATTGCTTTTAGGCAAGAATATAATAAAAGCGCTGCCTTTACCGGGTTTACTCTCTACTTTCAGTTTGCCTTCATGCTTTTCGACAAATTCTTTGCAAAGCATTAAACCGAGTCCGGTGCCTGATTCTCCGGCAGTGCCTGTAGTAGAAATTCCCGAATCAATTCTGAATAGCTTGTCGATTACTTCCGGTTCGATACCAACTCCGTGGTCGACAACCGAAATGCTGCAAAAAGCGTCGCTTTCATTGAAATTAACTTCAATGGTTCCTTTGGGATAGGAAAACTTAATGGCGTTGACTATTAAATTACTAAGGACTATGTTCATTAAGCTTGCGTCGATATTCGCATAGCTTTCCATAGGAATATTGTTTTGTATAGTGATTCCTTTGCTAATGGTAATAGGTTTAACCGTATCGATAACGCTTTTAGCCAACAGATTCAAATCGTATTCATCTGTTACGAACTTAATATCGCCCCGTTGCGACCGCGCCCAAAGCAGAAGATTGTTCAATAATTCATGAATTCGCGCAGTTGACTCATTCAATAGCTCAATGGATTCATATCTGTCTTTATCGTTAAGGGTCTCATACTCGTCTTTCAGCATTGATGTCAGGTTTTTAACTGCTGCAACGGGATTTTTCAAGTCATGGGCAATGATTGAAAAAAGTTTATCTTTCGAAGCGTTAATTTCGGTCAGCGATTCAGTTTGTTGTGTAAGAGTCTGCTTTTGCGAGTTGATAATAGAATTCTTTTCCTGAAGCAAGGAGTTTTGCTTTTTCAACAGCTTTTGCCTAAAAAAGAAATAAATGAAAACCAGCGCTGATAACCCTCCAAGGATGATTATCAGCGAAGTAAGAAAATACACGTTACTTCGTTCGGATTGAAGCTCTTTTTCCTTTCTTTCGGTTTCATACTTAGCTTGAAGTTCAAGAATAGCGCCGTTTCTTTGTTCCGTGTAAATTTGGTTCAAGTCTTTATTCGACTCGTACAAATAATGATAGGCAAGCTCCCAATTTTCTTTTTCTTTATAAATGTAAGATAGAGTAGTAATTGCATTGAACCTATGAATACGAATATGAAGCTCCTCTGCCAAGTCTTTTGCTTTAAAAGCGAACTCTTCCGCCTTATCCAAATTGCCCATTCTTAGATATGTTATAGCTATATTGCACAATATATTTGGTAATTCGGTCCTATCAGTTATCTTATCAGATAGATTTAGAGCTTTATTTAAGTATTCGAGCGCTTTATCAAACATACGCAATCCTTGATAACAAGCGCCTAATATTGTATAGTTATTCTGCGAAAGCGTGTGTTCATTATATTTTTCGGATATATCCAAAGACTTTTGAGCATAATTAATTATTTTATTTAATATTGTATCAATATAGTAATTTGTTTCAAAATATACAGCGGCAAAACGATTGTAAGTGCGAGCAATGCCGAGTTGATTCTTGTCGTTTTCGAAATACTTAAGCGCATATCCGAGATATTTAAGCGCATTCGCATAATCCTTGGTCGCCCTGTATGTTTCGCCGATTAATCGGCATGTTTCGCCGATATTTATTATATCGTTCCTTTTTTCAAGAATGCCGAGCTCTTTGAAATAATTATCCTGAGCTAAGGAATACCATCCGATTTGCCTGAAATGATTGCCTATTCTTCTGATTGATTTCGCGATTAACAAATCTGAATTGATATTGGTGGCTAAATCAAGCGCAAGTTTGGCTTCGACAAGGCTGGTCGTATCACCCGCTTTTAGTTTTACATCACTGATTTTACATAGCAATTCTATTCTTTCTTCATTATTATTTACGAATGATAACAACTGCTGTAAGCTATCAATTTCGGTTTTCGCTTTTAATGATAAAGGTAATAATAGTTGGAAAAAAAACAGGAAAAAAACAGTCGAAATAATGACCGAAAAGCGCGTCAGTCTTTCCTTTCCGGTGTTATTAACCGAAAGGAAAGACTTAGCGTATGAGTGTTGAATTATTGTTTGAAATAGTATCCGATGATTTAGCATATGTTTAACTCTTTGAGGCATTTTACGATTGTTTCGTAACTTCTTTCAATATTTTGGTCAAGACCGATGGAAAAGCGCACCAAACCTTCAGTCATACCCATATCATCTTGTTCTTCCTTGGGGATTTCCGATGAAGTGCTTGTTCCGGGCGAGCTGAACAGTGTTTTATAGAAGCCGAGGCTGACGGCGAAATAACCGACCTTTTCCTCTTGAAGCCGCATCATAAACTTATTTGCGTTTTCAGCGGTTTTAACGTCGAGTGTCATCATGCCGCCATAGCTGAAACCATCGGTAAGCATGGATTTCATTAGCTCGTGTTGCGGATGTGAAGGTAACCCGGGGTAAAACACCCTTAGACCGAGTTTTTCGAGGCGCTCGGCAACATAAGCGGCATTCTTGCTGTGCTGGTGCATTCGGATATGAAGTGTGTGAAGATTTTTTAGTATGCTTGCGCAGCGGATGCTGTCCGGCGTTGGTCCCAGAAGCATTGCCGCTCCGTCGTTGACGCTTTTAAGCGCTCCAATGAATTCTTTGCTTGCGCAGATTGCTCCGCCGACGCAATCGCTCGAGCCGTTTATAAATTTTGTTAGGCTGTGAACAACTATATGAGCGCCGAATTCTATTGGTTGAATCAGCATCGGGCTAAAAGTGTTATCGACAACCAAAGTAATACCGTGTTCGTCGCAAAGAGTTCTAAGGGCGCGTATATCAGCAACTTCAAGCAACGGATTGCTGATTGTTTCGCAGTATAAAATCTTTGTTTTCGGGGTTATTTTTGCTTTTATGGCTTCTAAATCCGTGATTTTGACGAAATGAGTTTTAATATCGTATTTCGGCAGAAAATTCTTCATAAAGGCATATGTTCCGCCATAAATTGTTCTGCTAGAGACGATTTCGTCGCCCGAAGAACAGATTTGCATTATTGTGCATACGATTGCAGCCATACCTGAAGCCGTTATTTGGGCATATTCGGTATTTTCCATTTGAGCCAGAGCTGTAGCCAAATAATGAGACGATGGGTTTAAATGGCGTGAATAAAGGAAGCAGCCTTCGATTTCATGCTCGAAAAGCTCCTGCATCTTTTCCACCGATAAAAAAGTAAATGTTGAACCATCTGATATTGAAGGATTTACTTCGCCGAATTCTCCGAATGCGAGCAAATCCTGAATTCTTGTTGCTGGGTCTGTTTTCATAGTATTTCCGTTATGTTAAATCATAAGTTTTTTTGGTAAACATTAAAGTTAAAATTAAAAAATGAAATTACAAAATTTTATATTCAAAATCTTATATTATAATTGTATTAGAAACCTGCGGAATACTCAAAAGTCAGCCAACGAGTGAAGCCCGAAACATTAGCGTAATTTTTGAGTAAATCCCTAAATTGCAACTAAATTGTAAAGATTTTGATGCCGTACCAGCGAAAGCCGCCATACC
>CAYLSY010000036.1:0-12219 GCA_964386275.1 uncultured Hyphomicrobiales bacterium | reverse complement strand
ATATTTTTAAAGTATGAAAGAAAAACGAGATGAATTTCTAAAGTAACTGTTGAAATGCTCAGATTATTTTACTTCACACAAAAATGTAATACAACATAGCTTATACAAGATTCATTCATATTGCTGCTGGACTGGTTTCCCGCTTTCAGGGGATTGACAACGACACATTATTTGCTAGATAAACTGTCAATTAATTCAAATTACTTTATATTTAAAATGGCTATATTAAAGCTTCTTGAATCACTTTCCAAACCGGCAAAGGTTTTCCTGGCGCTATATTTTGCATCGCTGGTAACAGGTGGTTTTGCATTGCTCGCATTGCCCAAAGACGTGTTTCTGCTTTGGCTTAATCAGCATCAATCGCCATTTTTAAATGAAGTATTTAAATTGGCAACAAGCCTTTGCGAAGGTTATTTTATTGTTGCATTCTTCATTATACTTGGCATATGGCGAATTAGATTTGCATTTTTATTTTTAATCGGTTGGGCTGTTGGCGGCTTGGTTACACAAATGCTCAAGCATATAACAAATCAGCCGCGACCGGCTACTTTTTACGAAGGGGTATACCATCTTAGTTTCGTTCCCGGAGTTGATATTCATCATCATTTCAGTTTTCCTTCCGGGCATACCGCCACGGCATTTACATTGTTCTTTTTGCTATCCTGCTTGACAAAGCGTCCATGGATTGGCGTATTATGTTTTATCATTGCTGCAAACGCTGCAATATCACGTGTTTACCTTACCCAGCACTTCCTGATTGATATATATTTCGGCTCAATATTTGGAGTGATTGCAGTATTTTCGGCTTATTTTGTGTCAGAGCGATTCAAAAGCGAAAGAACCGCAAAACTGCTCAACTACTCGCTTATGAAGCGAATGAAGACGCGCCGAACAGCTTCTTAGCCAACCATTGACCAATTTTAAAGGCTGAATAAGCAAAAAAAGGCGCCGCATATACATCTATGGAATAATGCACTTTCTGCCATAGGATTGCCGCAACGACGAACAAGCCCGATAGCGCCATCGCCACACGAAGCCACTTTTTGCGAGCTGCCAGTAAACAAAACACCATCGATGCCGTATGCCCGGAATAAAACAAGTCTTGCCTGTGGAAATCTCCAGCGCCCAATAATATCATAATCGGATTCTCGAGAACGATAATTCCATCGGGCGGCGCAAGCGGAGTGAGCCATATTGATACTGCACGAAAATATACAATCAATGAGTAACCTGTAATCATAATAAAGATTTGCATCGGGTCTTTTGCAACTGAAATAACGACCAAAGTCGTGAAAATGTGTATAGCAGCAAAAATCCACCAAGTGAAATCCACCGCAGAAAACATAGATAGCAGCGGGTCATTCAAAACAACTCCTTGTCGAGCTTCGGCGTATTTGATAACGAACGATATAACTTGTGTCGATGCAATTAATAAAATAATTGATATAATGAAACTAAGCCGAAACCTATTGTTTTTAAAAGCAACTTTCCAGCCGATTTGTCCGGCCTCATCGAAAATCCAGCTCATGTATTTGTTTAAATATTATGAATTAGTTTATTTAATATTCAAAATTATCAACTTTCCTTGAGCTAAAAAAGAGAAAATACTTAATGCAAAGCTTAATCATCAAATTGCAGGATATGTAGAAAATCCGATTAGCCAATGTATTTAATACTCATTCAGATTGTTTTTTTCACCGAAATGACGTAAATTGAAATTGGTAACGGCACTTTTTATTTAGATTTATTCGGAAAAAAAAGCAATGGAATTATGGCTCGGCGCAATTAATTTCGGTTTTCTATATGCCTTGCTGGCAATAGGTTCTTTCATTACCTTCAGAATACTCAATTTTTCGGATATTACAGTTGACGGCAGTTTCACACTCGGCGCTGCGGTATCCGCTATTATGGTTGTAGCTGGAATAAATCCATACATAGCATTAGCTGCCGCATTTTTCGCCGGCGGTGTTGCCGGGGCGCTGACTGGCATCATTCATACTAAATTGAAAATAGACGGATTGCTTGCCGGCATCTTGGTGATGATTGGTTTATACTCGATTAATCTGCATATTATGGGCAAATCCAATGTGCCGCTGCTGAATAAAGAGAGTTTTGTTACTCCGCTCAATTCCTTCAACCCAGGAATGAATCCTGAAATATGGCTAGCAATTTGCCTTGTAGTTATTTTTGCATTTATTTGGCTTGGGATAACGCTTTTTTTAAGAACCGACTTCGGTTTGACGATACGTTCGACCGGCAACAACCCCCAAATGACTTCCGCTTCTGGTATCAATGTCGATTCGATGAAAATTTTCGGCGTAGCGCTTTCGAACGGCTTTGTTGGGCTGGCAGGCGCATTGGTTGCTCAATATCAAGGATTTGCCGATATTGGCATGGGAATCGGCGCATTAATTATCGGTCTTGCTTCAGTGATTATCGGCGAAGCAGTGCTGCGAACGAAAGCAATTTCGCTGATGGTGCTTGCGGCGATTATTGGTTCAATCATTTACAGGTTTATGATAGCATTTGCTCTTTCTGTGGGAATGAACCCTCTTGACCTGAAGCTGCTCACAGCCTTATTCGTCCTTGCCACTTTGATTATAACCAAGCTGACTTCGAAAAGCGCCAGTAAAAAGCCATTAGCTCACAGGTTGAAATCCTCGATGTTCGTCAATAAGAAATTCTATATCACTATTGGAGTAATCGCCGCAATCTGCGTTTTGGGCTATATTGTTATCAATAAAAGCATGCAGCCGTCAAAATTTGTAAAAATCGGCATCGTTCGGCTTAGTGATTCTGAAATCTACCTTGAAACAATCAAGGGTTTCGAACTGGAGATGAAAGAACGCGGCTATATTAATGGCGAAAACTGCGAATTTTTGTATGAGTCTGCAAATGGTGAAATAACCAACGTCAATGCTATTATCGACAAGTTCATCACACAAAACGTCGATTTAATCATGACTATATCGACGCCCTGCACCCAAGCTGCCATCCACAAAACCAAGAGCATACCTGTTGTTTTTGCAACGGTTGCAAACCCGTTTATCATCGGCGCCGGCGAATCAGATTCCGTGCATCAAGGCAATGTTACCGGCGTCTATGGATGGGTGCCTATGGAACGTTTTTCGAATATTGTTGATTTGTTTTTGCAAGATAATGCAAAAATCGGCGTATTATGGAATCCGGCATTCGCTAATTCCGAATACAACGTCAATGCGCTCAAAGAAGCGCTTAAAACCGATACTACACTTATTTTCGAGGGCGTTACAATCAGCGGCACCGCAGATGTCTATCATGCGGCGCAATCGCTTGTTCAAAAAGGAATTAAGGCTTTCGTGCTTCCGCCGGACGATAATGTTTATAATTCAATGGAATCAATAATAAAAGTTGCAAACGCAGCTAAAATACCTGTTTTTACAACCGATATTCAAAAGCTCGGAAATGGCGTTATGTGTGCCTTCGGTTATGACTACCGACAAAGCGGTAAGCAGGCAGCTGGTATTATCAATAGAATAATCAACGGGGAAAAAGTCGAGGAAATTCATTTTGAAAAGTATAACGTGATTGAACTCGGCGTTGACGTAAGCGTTGCAAAAGCATTGAATTACACTATTCCTGACGCAATAAAGCCCGATATTACTAAAATTAGCGGGGTCGAACCGGTTCAAACGCCAAAGCGATATAAAATTGGAATTGTTCAGTTTGGCGTTGAACCAAACGTGGAAATCTGCAAGAATGGTATTATACAAGCCCTGAATTATCACGGTTACTTCGATGGTAATAACATAGAGATTATCTATAAAAACGCAAACGGCGACATGGCAATGATTAATTCAATTGTTCAAGGGCTTGTCCAAAGCAACGTCGATTATATCGTGCCGCTATCGACACCTGTGGTGCAATCCGCTGTCCAGTTTGCTGCAAGCATCGGACATAAAGTAGTATTTACATATATCTACAATCCCTATGGAATCGGCGCCGCAAAAACTCCCTATGAACATAATCCAAACCTTACTGGTATAGCCTGTTTTCCTCCAATAGAAGATATGCTCGACCTGATAATCGAGATGTTCCCCGACCGGAAATCAGTCGGCGTCGTCTGGAATACCGCCGAATCGAACTCCGAATCAGTCGTCTTGAAATTGCGCGCATATGCGGAAAAGAAAGGCGTGGAAATAATTGAAGCCACAATTACAACTTCCGCAGAAATTTTGCAGGCTTCTCAGTCGCTCGTCCAGCGCGGCGCTAAAGTATTCCTCAATACCGGCGACAACACATTGAACGTCGGTTTCGACAGCTTCCTTAAGGTGGCAAATTCAGCAAAAATACCTGTATTTTCGATTGATGCCGATTTTGCATATACCGGCGCATTGGTCGGCTTCGGTCCAAACTATTACACAACCGGCTACGAAGGCGGTGAATACCTTGTCCGCGCACTCCAAGGCGAAAATATTGACACTATTCCTATTAAACAAACAACGGAAACCACTTTCTTTTTCAATAAAAAAGTCCAAGATAATTTCGGTTTCAATATTAATCCCGAAATTATTAAAAGAGCAAGCAAAGTGATTAATAATTAGTAATGATTTGAATCGTCATTCGTTCGAAACATCGGAAAAATAAACCGAGACTGGTTTCTTAGCTATGTTGAGGATAAGTTACACTCTTATTTCAAGTTTTGGACAGACACTTAGAATCAATAATCTATTATATTTCTCGTCTCATTTTATTTATATATCTGGATACACTTGGAAATGCCGAAACCCGATTATCCGATTACGTCAGCCATAAGAGCGCTAAGAGAGAATCATATCGATTTCAAGCCTCATCAATACGAATACGTCGAAAAGGGCGGCACTCGCCAAACCGCAGTCGAACTCAACGTTGACGAGCATTGCATTATAAAAACCATTGTTTTGGAAGACGAAAACCGCCAATGCGTAATCGTTCTAATGCACGGCGACTGGGAAATTTCGACTAAAGAACTAGCCCGTCAAACATCCAAAAAGCGCTACGAGACTGCCGATGCGCCGACCGCACAAAAGGCGACAGGCTATCAATTCGGCGGCACAAGCCCGCTGGGTACGCTTAAAAAGTTACCGATTTATGCCGAAAAATCGATTTTCGAACTCGACAAAATCTTCATCAACGGCGGAAAACGTGGATTCATCGTCGAAATTAATCCGCATGATTTACTGAAAGCATTAGATATTAAAATGGTTGAAGTCGCAATAAAGCAGAGCGGCAAATGACGTTTGAACCTTTCGGCACGGAAGCTGCTTTGGATACTGTGGATTTAAGCTATGGTTACAGCCACGGCAAGTCTTTGTTCAAAAGTATTGATTTCAAGCTGACTTCGAGCGATTCCTTAGCGATAACCGGACGCAACGGCTCCGGTAAAACCACGCTGCTGAAGCTGCTCGCGGGACTATTTTCACCAAATAGCGGAAAAATTTCATTTACTCAAGGCGGCAAAATCATACCCAAATCCGAATTTCCACTGTCTGTCGGCTACGTTGCGCCATACCTTGCCCTATACGATGAATTCACTGCGCCGGAGCTAATCGGAATCGTATCGAAGCTGAGAAATTTGCGCATTAATGAAAACAAAATGCGGCAACTGCTGGGCGATTTCGGCTTAAACCCCAAGAAAAATCTGCCAATAAGCGGCTATTCGAGCGGTATGCAGCAACGCCTGAAATATGCCCTTGCATTGCTGCATAAACCTCAAATTTTGCTGCTCGACGAGCCGTTTACGAATCTCGATTCCGACGGCATCGAGCGCATAAAACGCATGGCGGACAATTTCCTTGCTGCAGGCGGCATCTTGGTTATTGCCACTAATGATGAGAATGAAAAGGCGCTTTGCAGTTCAGAACTTCATTTGAAAGGTATTACTTCCCCACAAAAGCCGCTGCCAGCTTGAATATACTGCCTGCGCCGAGCGTGAGCAGCAAGTCGCCCTCCTTTAGCATCGGCTTAACATAATCATACACATCATTGATGTTTTCTACGTAATGCACGTTTTTATGCCCGTAACGCGTTGCTGCGTCTGCAATCAACTTGCCCGTTACGCCTTCAATCGGCTTTTCGCGTGCCGGATAAACATCGGTGATAACCAAAACGTCGGCGTCATCGAACGAGCGTCCGAATTCGCGGTAAAAATCGCGCGTCCGAGAGTAAGTATGAGGCTGAAATACGCAAACAATGCGCTTTTGCCAACCGCTTCGGGCGGCTTCGAGCGTCGCTTGTATTTCAGTCGGATGGTGCGCATAATCATCGACCACCAAGACGCCGTCCGCCTCGCCCTTGATTTCGAAACGACGATAAACACCGGTAAACTCGCTAATTGCTTCGGCAATAACCGGAAAGGCAATGCCCAGCTCAGTTCCGACGGCAACTGCCGCCAGAGCATTTTTAACATTATGAACGCCGGGTATATTGATTGTCAATTCGCCCAAAGATTCGCCGCGGGCAATGACTTTGCAAGTCGATGAGCGTCCTTCGAACGCCAATTCTTCGGCGCGATAATCGCAATGGCGCGATAGACCGTAGGTTACGACTTTTTTCTTGATTGAACCGAGGATTTCCTTGACTCCGACGTCGTCCAAGCACACGGCAACGAAACCGTAGAACGGCGCTTTGTTTGCAAAAACTGTAAAAGTATCCTTTAAGTCCTCGAAATCCTTGTAAATATCGAGGTGTTCGGCATCGATGTTGTTGATTACGGCAATCGAAGGCAGCAATTGCAAAAACGAGCGGTCGTATTCGTCGGCTTCGACGACGGTCCATTCGCCGTGTCCCAGCCTTGCGTTGGTGCCGCCGAGACCGCGTAAACGTCCGCCGACGATAACCGTCGGGTCGATACCCGCTTTCATCATCATCAAGCCGCAAATCGATGTCGTGGTCGTCTTGCCGTGAGTTCCGGCGACGGCAAGGCAGTAGTTCAAGCGGCTGACTTCAGCCAGCATTTCGGCGCGCCGCAATATAGGAATGCCGAGACGCATTGCCTCTGCGGTTTCCGGATTTTCATCCGGACGGACTGCGCTCGAATAAACGACAACTTCGGCGCCGTCGATATTAGCAGGCGAATGACCGATGAAAATGCGTGCGCCGAGTCCGGCAAGGTAGTCCGTGTTTTCCGATTGCGCCATGTCCGAGCCGCTCACTGCAAAACCTTGATTGAGCAATATTTCGGCGATTCCGCTCATTCCGATGCCGCCGATTCCCACGAAATGTATATTTTTTACTGTTGTAAACATATTTATTCCTAATTATCTAAGTCAATAAGTTTTCTAACTATTAAGGCGGCGCTAAAAACCGCATATTGCTTCCTGATTTTCGGAAAACCCCAGTAGGACACAACTGGATAAGTCCATTCGAGCAAAGCAAGCAAATAAGGCACTATGTTGCGCTCGAAAATTACTACGTCATCGGCAAAACGGCGAAGCAAACAAATCATCTTATACGCCTTGGCAACCATGTGGTCGTCGCCCTTATAAACGAATTTTGGAGGCTCGTCGATTCGCGAAGTATCGAGCAAGGCAGCCTCGAATTCAAGAGCCTTGCGCAAATCTTCGTCTGATTCGATGCGGAATGTTTCGAATTTGAAAATAGGCTCGAAGCGCGCAAAATCCGATTGTACGTTGCTGATGCGGGTTTCGGAGAAATCAATGACATAGCAGTTGCCGCCTTCGTCGAGCAGTATGTTTTTCATGTTCATATCGCCGTGGATAATCGATTTATACCACTGCATTTTCCTCGAAAAGCGTTTCGGATACTCGTATTTCAGGAAATGAAACGGGTTCGGCAGTGTCGTCGAAAGCAAGGGACAATCGATTGTTACGTCATCGGCGTTGATGCCGAGTTCTTTTTCGGCATCGCCCAAAATATTGCTGAAAAGCCGGTTTGGGTCATGCTCAAAGTATGGGCGAAACTCTTCGAGTCGCGGCTGTCCGTACCATGGCTTCAAAATATTTGTAAACACTTTTTCGAATATAGGGATTAACTTTTCGACTGGTTCTGATTTATAAATTTTTTCGAGCCATGTCAGCTTGCTTTCCGTGCCGGTTATGCCGAGGAAGTTGTAACGCAGACCGATTCGGTCGCCGCTGCTCGCCGTGCCGAGTATGGTAGTGCTGTTGTTGAGTATGTATTTTTCGACATAGAGCTTGTAAGCATCAATTTCCCGTTGTGCCCACTCGTTAAAGGCGATTTTGACGACGGTTGGCAATTGGCGGCGATTATTAAAATCGCGGCTTTCGGCATAATAGGTCTTTGCCGAAAAACCGCCACTTAGCTCGGTCAGTTTAACAATGCTCGAATCATGATAAATGTTCTTGATTATACGCTCGAACTCAGTCGGGAGCGGCTCGTCGGCGGCGGTTTCGATTTTTGTGCATTTTAGTGAAATAGGCAACAGCTCTTCGATTTCGAAAACGAAGAGCTTGATTAATTCAAATTTCGAACCATGACAAATTTTCACAAGCGAAACAAAATCTGTTTTTTCGTCAAGAATAGCCGCAAGGCTACTCAAAGAGTCGCACGGATAAATCGATACGTCATCATTTGTGAGTATAGCCGCGGCTTCCGAATAATACGACATCTCGTTATGCTCATGTTTCGAAAGGAATTTCGTTAGAAAAGGCATTCGCTCGGCAGCTTGTATGCCAGCTGCAGCGCCAATTATTATTGCATTCGACGACATAGTCTTTTCGAAAGAGTTTATGCCTTGAAACATGTTGTTGACCGAGCTGTAAACGGCGCCTTCAACATTCGCATTCCGGCAAACGGCAACATAACCGAAAGCTTTTTCTTTGTCGGTAATTTTCAACAAACTTAGAATCAGCTTGGAAAAATCGATTTCGCCGGTTTCCTTAGGCACGGCGCAAAATGCGGGAACGTCCGGCATCGTAAGCGATGTAAAAGTGAAAATATCAGCAGCCGCAGTGTTTTTGGTAGCGACGAAATCCGATACATTGCCTTCGACTGCTGGACGCACGGCCACGAAATTGCCGAGCGAGGCGAAACCTCCCAATTGCTCTGCCGCGGCTCGCTTGTTTTCTGCAAGAGCGCCGATTCCAAAGGCAATTCCGATTTCTGAAAAGGAGACTTGAGTGAGTTCGCTTTCGGCATCGTTAAACTGAGAAAAATCCTTGATAAAAGCCGTTTTCGAAGCAGTTTCATTTCTCATTAGCTTGAATTCTTTTCCAGCCAAAATAGATTCGGATTCGATTACTTCGGAGCAAGAGAGCTTTTCGGCGGTTTCAATTGCCGATTCAACTGTTGGGGCAATACATATGCTTTTGGCAAATCCGGAATAATCAAAAGCCTGCTTGACGAGCGGAGATACTGCAGCCAACATCAAACTCCGTTGTGAATTGTGCAGCGCTTGAGCCAATTTCAGAATGCTGCGCAGTCCGACGCTCGATATAAAGCTAACTTCGGCAAAATCCAAAATAATCACTTTTGACGTCAACGGCTCGGCTATCAATAATTCATCGAAAGCCTTGGCGCCGCTACTGTCGAAGCGTCCGTTTAATTTTAATATACTACAATTTGAATGGTTTACTAACGATACTTCCATTGGTGGCATTAACAGTTTTGTTACAAAAGTGATTATGACATCTAAATATGTTACAAATTTAAAAAACGAGTGAATATGTTTGCTTATTTTTCACAAATTATTTATTAAATTGCGAAATCCATGTTTTTGTAATCCTTTGAAAAACAAAGATACGACTTAAAAAAAAATAAATCTCCCTTTCCATTAACTAAAATCGAGGTTTTTTATGAAAAAAGTCCCTTCCCTTATTTTATTAATTTCTCTATTTTTAATTTCATATGTTGCAGCGATTTGCGGCGGAATCGTTACTAATTTGAACCAAAGCGCATCCTACGTTCGAATGCCTGTTCGCGACGCATCGACCGAAATAGATGCCGTCTATTTCAATCCTGCCGGTTTGACGATGCTTCCCGACGGCTTCAGCTTTTCAATCAGCAACCAAAGCATTTTCCAAAAGAAGACTATAGAAAACAACTATCTATACTTGAATGACCATGAATATGTCGGCGATGTTTCGGCTCCACTTTTTCCGACTGCTTATGCTGTGTATAAGACAGGCGATTTAGTATTCTCTCTCGGTTTCAACCCTTCGGGCGGCGGCGGCAGCGCAAAATATGACAACGGCTTGCCATCGTTCGAGCTGAATATCTCGGACCTTGTGCCGGCGCTATCTTCGAAAGGCATAACAGCTTACTCAAGCGACTTGTATTTCGAAGGCAATTCCACTTATTGGGGACTGCAGGGCGGCGTTTCGTATAAGGTTTGCGATGAAATTTCGGTATTTGGCGGTGCTCGCGTGGTTTTTGCCGGCAACGACTATAAGGGGCATATCAGAAGCAATACAATTTACTTCGGTACAGCAACTAACATGCCTGCAACTCAATTCTTCCAATCGGCTTATTCTCAATATACAGCTGCTTCGCAACAAGCGCTACAAGCCGGCGATAGCATACTATCAAAAAGCTATGCAGATACAGCAGCAATGATGAGCGCAAAAGCCACGTTGCTCGCCGACCAGGAAGTCGATGTCTTCCAAAGCGGCACCGGATTTTCGCCGATATTAGGTGTTAACTTGAAGCTGCTCAACGGCGATTTGAACATCGGTATGAAATATGAATTTATTACGAAATTGAAATTGAAAAATGAGACAAAGAAGGATATTACCGTAGGATTTTTGCCGACCGGTACGCCAATCACACAATTTCCGGACGGCAAGGAATCTAATGCCGACATTCCAGCGCTATTCACTTTCGGAGTATCTTATAAACTTATGCCGAACTTCACCGCTGCTGCCGGAGTTCATTACTTTTTCGACAAGGATGCTAATTGGGATGGTCGCGAAAAGTCAATCGACGAGAATTCCTATGAACTGGCTCTGGGCTTGGAATATGGCTTGACCGATGATATTAGCATCAGCGCCGGTTACCTTTATTCGAGTTCAGGCGCAACGATTGCCTACAATACAGATATGAGTTTCGTATTGAGCAGCAACAGTGTCGGTTTCGGCGGAAAAATCAAGATAACTGACAAAATCAACATGAATCTTGGTTACCTCTTTTCGAGCTATGACCCGATGACAAAGGAATATATCCACTCAATTGCCGGTACCGCAAATGTAATTCCAGTTAAAGAGCAAATGCGAAAAACAAATAATATCTTCTCCATTGGATTTGATTTCCTGATTGGGTGTTTTTAAATATTATTTTTGAGTGAGTCAAGCGCTGCATTTTTGATGTGGCGCTATTAATAATAATAAAACAATTAGTTAATATAATTGGAGTATTTTCATTTTTTCCTTCCATCAAATTTCAATAATTTAAAAGATTATATCTCTTATTATGAAAATTAATTAGGAAATATTACTTTATTTTTTATTTTCGTAAGCATCGCTTCACTCATTTTTTTTATCACAATAGGAGATGCAAATGAAAAGATTTCATGTTTTAGTTGCTGTATTGCCTTTGTTGCTGTTCTACAGCAATTCTTTCGCTCAATCGGATTGCGATATTGAGAGACCATGCTCACAATACGCATGCACTAACTGTAATGAATGGTCGCAGTGGGAAGAAAGGTCGGAAATATTAATTTGGCCCGACGACCCGGATTGTCGTTTAATTGTATCTTATTGCTATAGGCAATGTATTGATGGAGGCATCGGAGAGCATTGTATTGAATTAAATATAATTAATATTCAGCCTATGATTGATGATTTCGCATGTGGTAAATGCCGTGAGTTTCTTGACTTTATTAACCCTGGAGACCCATTCGTTCAAGCGCTAAGGCTAAAAAACATATTTGAGGTTTTTTGGTGGCAGATAAACATGAACAATTGGAACGAATTTATTGGCTCTGGCATTCCGTTAGAAAATCTGAAATGCGACCCTTATGGTAATTGGCAGGACGAAATGCATTATAAAGTAACAACAACTCAAATGACTTGTCTTGCATATTGCTATACTCAGCATCCAATCGGTAATCCATCAATACCATTATTAATTACACAAGTTCCATGCTCAGAAACATTTTGCTGCGTTCGAACAATGGGTTTTTGCATCGACATGTATACAGGCGGAACCCTTTGGACCGAAACAAAAGAGTCGTATCCGCCGACTGACTGCAGTCATTCAACGATTCCATTAAAAGAATGCCCG
>CAYLSY010000035.1:0-12362 GCA_964386275.1 uncultured Hyphomicrobiales bacterium | reverse complement strand
TCGGTGCCGATTTGACCGGTGGCGCCGGTGATTAATATCCTTTTCATGTCTTGTTTCATCATCGCCTCAGATATTCTATTATATTGGAAAACGAAAATTTAGTAATGAGTATGTTTTATTTACTTGGTTCACGCTTTAAAAGTGGTAACAGCCACTTTAGATATATTTAAATAATCATCTTTTCCATTTATTTTTCAAAATCATCGGAGGATTTAATTTCCTCAATCAATCGTTGGGTTTCTTCTTTCAATCCGTCGGTATTACCGGCGGTTTCGAGATACTTTTCGAAATCGGCAATTGCCTCTTGCTTTTTACCATTCATTTTCAGGGCTACTCCGCGTCCATAATAAGCTTTAAAGTAATCAGGCGCAGCTTCAATTGCTTTTGTGAAGTATTCTGCCGCCTCGTCGTATTCAGCCAAGAAATATAGCGCCAAACCGAGAGCATAGAAGTATTCACCGTTGTTTTCCATCGAGACTGCCTTGCGGAAATCTCTTTCTGCGGATTGAGCAGAGCCTTTCTTTAAGTAACAGAGTCCGCGTGAATACAAGGATTGATGATGGTTTGCGTCTAATTCGAAAGCTTTAGTAAAATCTTCGATTGCCTTGTCGTAATCTTCTATGTAAGACAGCGCCAAACCTCTGCCATAATAAGCAGGAGCGTATTTGTCGTTTTCGCTGATGATGCGTGAATAATTCTCTGACGCTTCTGAGTATTGCTTGGCTTTTAATTGCGAAGACGCTTTATTCATCAAGCTTTCCTGTGAGAACAAAGTCAAAGTCAGCAGTAGGAATAGTATTAAAACTGTTCTAAACATAATTTCCCAAAAAATTTAATATAATTATGCAAATTAACAAATTTTAAAGTAATGGCATTGAAAGAAAAAAATATTACAAGAAATATTCTTGTTTTGAATTTGTTTTGTTTGCCTGTTTGGATGGGTATATTTCTTAATAATAGTAACTATTAAATAATTCATAATTAGGAAAGCATTGCTTCGTCTGCAAAAGTATGAAAATTGAGCGATGCAGAGAGTTTTCGCACAATGCTCATATAATTTTTTGAGTCTTTCGAAGAACGTTTCTTCAGGATATGAGCAATATTTGTAATTGTAAGCAATTTGAGCTCAGGAGGCAGCGACATCGATAGCCGGGCAGCTTCTTCGAGCCGTATTTGCGCCTCAACGAAATTGCCACGCATGTCTTCGAACAGCCCAATGGCATTCAGCGCCAAGCATTCCGATACAGAGTCTTTTGATTGTTCAAAAATTTTATTGGCGATAAGCGCATATTCCTCAGCTTTTGCAAAATTGCCCGATTCGCTGTAGGATTTGATTGCGAAAGCCAACGACTGAAGCTGTTCATCAAAGTTTTCTTTTGAAGTGTATCTCGACGATTCATAAAAAGCGGCGGCATCCGCAGCTGTTTTCTCGAAATTTCCTTGATGATACATGTCAACAAGCGAGTTTCGGAAATTGATAAAAGAAGCTGATGATGAACTACCCGAATAATCGCCTCCCGAGCCATTTGATTCTGCCGATGCATTGCTACTGAAAGCAATTGAGCGGCGAATATTTGAAAACTCAGTTTCGAAGGCATTATTCGGCGAATTTGAACCTTCGGCATTTTGAATATTCAAGCGTTGATAGCAATTATATGCCTCGTTGATTACTTCTTCGGCGCCATAGTAATTTGCAGATTTTGCAGCATAGAGCAGCATGCTTTTTGCAGTGTCGCTGTCGCCGGATTCGGCGCTGTGAGCCGCAAGATATGGAGCGATTTGGCTGCGGATAAAATCGCTTTCAGCTTTATCGAATTTATCTTTCAATATATCGGCAATTCTTGCGTGAAGCGCTTCGCTTTCTTCGAATTCCAAAAGGTTACGGAAATAAATATGATAAGCTGACTGCGAAAACTCGTATAGCGTCGTGCGTTGCCCATACCGGTTATGCGCTCCGAGACTACGTATGATGCCGTATTCACGCTGGATTGTACGAAGTTTTTTTATTGTCGAAAGAACATCGGTATTCAATAATGCCGACACAATCAAAGCTGTAAACTGCCTGCCTTCGGCGCTGCAAATGCAAAGGATGTTGATGTCTTCGAATGTAAGCGAGGTTAAAACGCGGGACATCGCCATGCTTTCGCCCGATGAAACGATTTCGCTCTTGCCGAAACGCCGCTCGTATTCGCCGTTTTCCATGTATTGAGGATTTTTTTTGAAAAACGAAATATACTCCATAACACTGTTAGCGACTCCGAAAGAGCGCGCAAACAACCAAGATAGCAGCTTTTCATCAGGTTTTTTATCAATAAGATAAACATTCGCCAAGGCTTTTATGTCCGGCAACGAGAATGTCTCAAGTTCAGTTTTAACGACCGAAGTATTCTGAGCTGTCGCAAGGAAAAACGAGAACAGAGGCGAAGCTTTCGATTCGACAATGCTTTGCCTATATGAAAAAACGACGACTACTCGAATTTTTTCGATATTATCAGCTAGCAAGCTGAGTAATTCAATTGATTGAGCATCGCCCCAATGCAAATCATCAAAAAACATTACCAGAGGCTGCTTTTCAGCCAATGCGCAGATGGAATCGAAATATTCCGTAGCGCCGCTGCTGACTTTCTTGTCGTTGACATTTTTTTCCTTGCGATACTGTTTCCAGTCCTTCGATAGCTCCTTGACGGCATAGAAAACCTCACCCAATAACGGCACCGATGCCAAAGTCGTCAAACCAACGTTCAGAGCGAGTTTCTTTTCGGCGGACATTTCCTTTTTTGCAAGCAATTGTTCCATTGAACGAGTAAATGGCAGCAAGGGCAGAATATTGGCGGCGCTGATTCTTCCCACCGGCGCTTCGCAGGCTGTTAGCGACGTATTAAAGTCGGTATCTTTGCGGCACTGGCGATAATAATAGTCTAAAATATGACTCTTCCCATATCCGGCTTCGGCGGCAAGGCATATTATTGAACCTTTCGAAGTCTGTTTTAAGTTTGTTAGCGCCGTTTCTATCAAATCGGAAGATTTGTATTGACCGACAAGTATGCTTTTTTCGTCCATTGTAGAATAAGAATTTATTAATTTTGCATTATATTAGAATATTAAATTTAAGAATTATTTTATAATTATTTTAAAAAAGAGATGATAGAAAGATATACTCGCCCCGAAATGGGCAAAATTTGGAGCGAAGAGAATAAATACTCCATCTGGCTCGAAATAGAGCTTCTGGCAACCGAAGCGCAAGCTGCACTGGGACTTGTTCCCGAGGAAGCGGCAAAAGAAATCAGGCAGAAAGCAAAAATAGATGTGCGCCGTATTCTCGAAATCGAGGAAACAACGAAGCATGATGTGATTGCATTCCTGACGAATATCGAGGATTCAATCGGCGATTTATCGCGATATGTGCATGTCGGAATGACTTCGAGCGATGTTGTTGATACTTGCTTTGCTGTGCAAATCAAACAAGCCGGTGAACTGCTGCTCAAAGATTTGCGCCGCTTGCTCGAAATTCTTGCGCGCCGAGCCCGGGAGTTTAAATATACCCTTTGCATTGGTCGAAGCCACGGTATTCATGCCGAGCCGACGACTTTCGGCTTAAAATTAGCTCTTTGGCACGAAGAATGCAAACGTAATATCGAACGCATGGAAGTCGCTACCGATGCCGCTTCTACGGGTAAAATCAACGGCGCTGTCGGCACTTTTGAGCATATCTCGCCTAAAGTCGAAGAGTATGTTTGCGAAAAATTGGGATTGAATGCCGCAACAATATCGACTCAAGTCGTTCAGCGGGATGTTCATGCCCAATTCCTTGCTGCTGTGGCTATTTGCGGCAGCATGCTCGAGAAAATCGCCACTGAAATTCGCCACCTGCAACGTACTGAAGTACTCGAAGCCGAGGAATACTTCTCGCCCGGGCAAAAAGGCAGTTCAGCCATGCCGCATAAACGTAACCCTATTTCATCGGAAAATATTTGCGGTCAAGCGCGGCTGCTGCGTTCAAATTTGCTTGCGGCAATAGAAAACAACGCCCTTTGGCATGAACGCGACATCTCGCACAGCAGTGTCGAACGCATTATTTTCCCGGATTCCACGATTTCGCTTGATTATATTTTAAACAGGACTGCAAACCTTGTCGACAAGCTGATTGTCTATCCCGATAACATGAAACGAAATATGGATATTACACTCGGCTTGTATAATTCTCAGAAAATATTACTGGCGCTTGCGAACAAGGGCATGAAACGCCAAAAAGCTTACGAAATTGTTCAGCGTTCGGCTATGCGCACTTGGGCTGAACGCATCCCATTTAAGACAACACTTGCTGAAAATGCAGAGCTGATGGAGTATATGAACGAGAATGAAATCGAAGAGCTGTTTTCGAGCGAATCCATATTCCAAGGCGTCGATTATATCTTCCAAAGATGCGAACTGTAGTGAACGTAGGAATGAGTTAGCAGGATTGAAGACCTCGATTGGCATTTAATCCTGATAACTCCTTTTCAAATGTTACAAGTACATTTCCAGCTCATCATCGTCAAGAATGAATACTTTTCGGGTTTTGCTTCCTTCGAACGGTCCGATTATTCCGGCGTCTTCCAACTCGTCAATCATTCGGCCGGCGCGGGCATAGCCGACTTTCAGCCGTCGTTGCAGCAAGGATACCGATGCTTGCTGCTGCTGCACAACAAGTCGGGCAGCTTCTTCGAATAGCGCGTCGCGGTCTTCGCGGGAGATTCCGCCCTTTAGGCTATCTTCGGCAATCGAAGGCAAGGTATAGGGCTGTGAGTAACCTTCTTGGTCGCCGATGAAATCGCAAATCGCTTCTATTTCATCTGTACTAATGTATGCATTTTGAAGCCTGATAGGCTTTGGTGAGCCGCCGGCAAGAAAGAGCATATCCCCGTTTCCGAGCAACTGGTCGGCCCCCGATGTATCAAGAATCGTTCGTGAATCGATTTTCGAAGCAACAAGATAAGCGACTCTCGCAGGGAAATTCGCCTTGATGATACCAGTAATTACGTCAACCGACGGTCTTTGGGTCGCAACGACACAATGAATACCGACAGCGCGTGCAAGCTGAGCCAGCCGGATTATAGGACCTTCGACTTCCTTCGAGGCTGTTAGCATAAGGTCTGCCAGCTCATCGATGATTACGACGATATAGGGCATGGGTTTGTGCAATACTTCTTTGTCGTCTTTGAACTTGCCTTCGCGAACTTTTTCGTTGTATTCCAAAATGTTTCGCTGCCTTGAACGAGCGAGAATATCGTAGCGCAAATCCATTTCGGCGCAAACGGCTTTCAAGGCAATTACGGCTTCCTGCGGGTCGGTGATAATCGATGATTGCAAGTCTGGCGAAACAGCAAGGAAATGACGCTCGAGCGCTGAATATTGCTTCAGTTCAACCTTTTTGGGGTCTACAATAACGAATTTCAGGTCGCGCGGATGCATCTTGAAAATCAACGACGCAATCAATGTGTTTATACCGACGCTTTTGCCGGAACCGGTTGCGCCGGCGATGAGCAGGTGTGGCATACGGGTCAAATCCGCGCAAAATATTTCGCCCGAAATAGTTTTACCGAGCGCAATCGGCAGTTTATGAGTTGTGTTGATGTATTTTGCAGAATTAACAATACTCGAAAAGCGCACCAGCGAAGGCTTGTGGTTCGGAATCTCGATGCCGATTGTCCCCTTGCCCGGTATAGGAGCAATGATGCGGATGCCTTTTGCTTTGAGCGCCATCGCCATATCGTCGGTTAAACTCTCGATGCGGCTAATCTTGATGCCCGGCGCTGGAACAAATTCGTATTGAGTAACTACCGGACCGGGCGTTACGCTCAGGTTTTCTATGTAAATCTTGAAGGTTTCAAGCTTTTCCTGCAAGATTCTCGCATTAGTTCGTAATTCTTCCTCGTTGGCATAAAATTCTTCGGCGCTATCGGCAAGAAGCGTTACCGGAGGCGGGATGTAGTTGATTTCTTCATCGAGCAGCGATGTGCTGAGCGGGTTTTTCGGCTGTTTTTCTTCCGCCTTACGCTCGACTTCGAGCAATACTTCGCTGATGTTTCCTTTTTCAAGACGTTCAAGCTCAATAAGCTCTTCGGTTACAGATTCTGCTTGAATTTGAGTCTGAGGCTGCTCTTTATCAGTTCCTGATTCTTTAAACGAATCTTCAAGTTTTTTTTGAGAATTATCAATATCTTGAATTGAAGCGATTCCCTCAATTGAGTCAATATTGTCTTTATCTTCTGATTGAGTCGGTTCTTTGTATTCTTCAGTTTTGACTTCTTCAACAATGATTTTTTCGATTATCGGCAAATGGCTGTTCTTTTGAGTCGAAGGACTTTCCAAGCGCTGTGGCTCACCCTCGGGTATTTTTCGAGCTGGGAATTTGTATTGCTCTGATTTATCAGTGTTATCTTCGGCTTTGTTCTGAGCGGATGCAGGACGGAAATGCTCGGAATGTGCAGCAAAGCCGCTCTTAGCCTCATTTTCCACTTGATATGAATAATCGTCGTCATTAAAATGCGTATCAGTGGAAGTAAATTCTGGACGATTAATTTGCAATGTAAGATTCCGTTGGATAATACGAGCTGGTTCGTCGTCGATTGAGTTATTTTCGGCAGCGATAAAATCGCTTTGTTCAATCTTGGGTTCGGCAACAGTATCCTGAACGGCTTCCTTCTTTTGAAATTTACTCTTTAGCGATACAAAGAACAGCTTAAGCTTTTCGGTTATTGGTTTTATCTTTTCCTTAATGAAAGCCGCTTTGATATTTGAACCGAAAACGAAAGCCAGCACGAATAGAACAAAAAATACAAGAAGGCTGCCTATTGAGCCGATAAGGCTTTTCGCGATCGTTGCAATAAAATAACCCGCAGCGCCGTACCATTCGCGATGAATCATGCCGAACCATTCTGAACGGTCGAGCGCTCCCATGAACGAAGCAAACAGCAATCCGAGGATGAAATATAGAATGGTTCTGCGGATTAGAACTTCGCTAATCCTTTTTCGTAAGAATAAGCGTTTTGCCCAAAACCAAACGAATACTGGCAGAAAGACAATGGCATAGCCAAATGTAAAATTAATAAGCAAATTTGAGCATATTGCGCCGAAAATGCCGAGCCAATTTTCGATACCGTCAACCCTTGCGGCGACTTCTCGGTCCCCGCGAATGAGTGACAGAAAGTCTCCGAAGCTAATGTTGGAGCTGATTTCATCACGCGGCGAGTATGTAATAATGGATAAAAATACCATTAATGAAAGTAAAGCCAGCAATACTGCAATGACTTGGATTTGTCGTGTATACTGTTTCGAGAGCTTATCGATTAGCTGTGAATTTTCCGCTTCGTTGATTGATAAGCGGCTTTTCGACTGAGTTCGCTCCGTATGTTTGGCTTTTGGTTCCGCTTGTTCCTTGTTTCGTTTCATCTTTCTTCCTTCTTTTGTATGCTGCTCAAAAAGAGGTAGACTTTATGTTTTCATGTGTCGATTAATCTGGAAATTTTAAACTTGCTATTCCCCGAGCGCTTTGATGGCTGCAAGTTTTTCCTTGAACTCCCTTAGTTCCGATTTTGATAGTAATTCCTTGGTATCTGCTAAAGAATCAATATCGAAGTTGCCGAGTATATCCCGCAAATAAGCCAGTTCTTTTGAAGAAAACGTCATCGAATTGAGTGTGAAATCTTCGAATGCCTCGTAAGCGAGCGGCACGATAGGCTTTATGATGCTGCCGATTGCTTCGCCGTAAACGCGAATTTCGTATTGGGCATCGGGCGCAAGCCTAAGACGCAGGAAATGGAAAAGGTTGTGCAAATCAATTTTCCAATACCATTCGGTATAAGTCGAAAGCGGCAGATTGATTCTTGCGATTTCGCGGGCAGTGTCTTGCTGCAAAGTCCATGAATACTCGTCGAACAGGTTCTTTTGAGTCTTGACGAACATATCGGCAATTGCCTGAGCGGTTTCGTTTGGCAGTTGAACGTTCGAGCGTCCTTGCTTGTTGACTGCGCTTTGGTGGCGGATTTGCTCCGGTTCGGGCGTATAGAATTCGTCGCGCATTTCGGAATAGCGCCCACTATACTCGTTTACGTTTGCCGTACGGTGGCGAATCCATTGCCGGGCAACAAATATCGGTAATTTAACGTGAAATTTGAACTCAACCATCTCGAAAGGCGAAGTGTGGCGATGGCGCATCAAATGGCGAATCAAGGCGCGGTCTTCGTTGACGGATTTTGTGCCTTTGCCGTAGGAAACTCGCGCCGCTTGAACGATTGAAGAGTCGTCGCCCATAACATCGACCAAACGAACGAAGCCGTGGTCAAGGCATTTTATGGAATCGAAATTGTATTCGGATTTATTCATTTATTGTTTATAATGTTGCTGATAAAATAATAAAATTCTATTTCTTCTTATTCTTTTTAATAAAAACCCTTAAGAGTTTTTCGACGTCTTTGTGCGAGCCGAAATCGCTTGGCAGGTAAGCTTGCTCGGGCGATTCGGCAGATTCCTGTTTGTTTCGCTCCGACTCTTGTTTGGAATACATCAGTGTTATTGCGTAAGTAATTAGCAGTGAAAACTCGAGACTCAAGGCAAACAACACGAGCGATGGCTGAGTCGGAGGAATGAATTTCAACCCGCGAAGGCCGATGATGATAATCAGCACCGCAGCGCCGATATAGACAAAGCCGAGAACGGCGTTCGAAAATTTTTCGGTGAAATGGAATCGCATGTATACTTTAAGCGCATCGTTGATATGCAATAACTTATATGCGAAGCCGGATTGCTGCCACTTCAAAGCATTGCTTAATATTCGCAAATCATCGAAATCCTGATTCCATTGGCGGCTCAAAGTGTGAATTTCCGCAAGCGAAGCGTTTCTGAGGCTCGTGGAAATTTCGTCGATAGAATCGAAATTGTTTGAAGAATTTAACTTGCCATCGAGAAATTCAATAGAATTCGCGATTTCCCGCTCGATTTTTTGTCGCAAGTATCCAATTTTACGAGGTAGAAGCGTCGTCATTACCACGGCAAAAATAATTGCAATCAAAAGAGAAACCAACAGCAATGTCAGCAGGGGAGAGACCCAATAGCGCGAAATTTCGTTCGGACCGGTATTTATATCGACAGCCCAGTTCATCAGCTGGTCTGTGTGCATGAGCGGTTTAGGCGCGCTAGCAAAATAGGATATTTCCTCGCCGGAATTATAGACCTTGCTGTTGAGCAAATTGACGAAAACGCCTTCGAAAGCCGGCAATAACATATAAAAGAACACTATTACGGATAATACAATAAGAAGAAAGAAGACTGCAACCTGAATAGCGTTATGTTCTACTAAGTCAAAATATGATTTTGAATTAGGTTTATTGACGCTGGAAAATCCGTCCATAGTAATTATCTAAATTGATTAGTGATGAATTTCAAATTTATGAAATTTTAAGGATAAATTCTTAACTAAAGACGAATAATAATGCAATTTGCTTTTATAATTCGTAAATAATTGCAATTTTTGCATTTTATTATTTTACCATATTGGCAGGTTAATATGATTTATCTTAATAATGCGGCAACGAGCTACCCGAAACCCAAAGAAGTGATCGATACAGTTAAACATTTCCTCGACGAAATACCTTGTCATTCCGCCAGAGCAGGCATCGAGCGTGAAGATGGAGACGTGGATTATGCATGCAGGCAAAAATTAGCGAATTTATTTAATGTTGACGACCCATTTAGAATTGTTTTCACATCCGGTTCGACCGAAGCGTTGAACCTTGCGATAAAAGGCGTTATAAGCCATGGCGTTCATGTCGTTTCGACGAAAATCGAGCATAACTCAGTCATTCGCCCGCTCAAGACTTTGGAAGAAGAAGGCATAATCGAAGTCGATTTTGTCGATTGCGATTCCGATACATACGTTGAACCAGAAGCTATAAAAAAGGCAATTAAAAAGAACACAAAAGCTGTCGTAATAAACCATTCATCGAACGTTACGAGCCAAACCCTCGACGTTAAAGCAATTTCCGAAATAGCGCACGAAGCCGGCGCCATTTTCATTCTCGATGCTTCGCAATCTGCAGGCACACTGCCAATCGACGTCAAAGAAATGAATATCGACTTGCTTGCATTTACAGGGCATAAGTCATTGTTCGGGCTGCAGGGCAGCGGCGGATTGTATATAAGCCCTAACGTTGACCCTAAGCCGTTGAAAGTTGGCGGAACCGGCGTTTTGAGCGAAGTGCTGACTCAGCCGAAAGGAATGCCGCTTTATTACGAAGCCGGCACGCCGAATCTTCCGGGTATTATATCCTTGGGAGCAGGGGTGGATTTTATAAATAAAACTGGAATGTCAAAAATCCGCGAACATAAAACTGCGCAAGTCAAGCGGATGATTAAGGAACTCGAGGGTAATCCGATGATTAAGATTTATACCCGCGGCGAACACAACAGCTATTCGAACTTCTGTTTCAACATCGAAGGCGTTGTGCCTGAAGAAGTTGGTTTTATGCTCGAAAGCTCCTACGGCATACTCGTTCGCACCGGATTGCATTGCGCTCCGCTGCTGCTCGAAGCGCTCGGCGTGCATCCGTGGGGTACGGTTCGTGCAAGCCCGTCGTTTTTCACAACAGACGAGGAAGTAACGAAATTCATTGCCTCAATCAATGAAATGACAGAGTTTTTTGCAAAGCACATTGCGTAAACAAAAAGAAAGCCTGCAATGAGAACCACTGCAATTTATCCGGGGACTTTTGACCCGATTACAAACGGGCATATCGACATTATCGAGCGCGCTTCGAAATTATTCGACGAGGTTACGGTGATTATCGGAACGAATCTGAAGAAAAGCTCACTTTTTTCGAAAGAGGAGCGTTTGCAAATGGCATTGGAATCAACTAAGCATATCGAAAACGTAGGGGCAAAGATATTCGACGGTCTGACGATTGATTATGCAAAGGAACACGACGTGTCGGTCATTATTCGCGGAATCAGAGCTATTTCTGATTTCGAATATGAGTTCCAGATGGCGCTGATGAACCGGAAGCTGATGCCGAACGTAACAACACTATTCATGATGCCGGATGAAAAATACACTTACTTAAATTCCAGTATTATTAGGGAGTTGGCTGGCTTCGGCAAAGATGTATCGGAATTTGTGCCGGAGTGCGTGCAAGCGCGTTTAATTGCAAAGATGGGAAGTATTTAATGAGAATTAAAATGTTTTGGGATGATATTCGGAATTTCCATTTTCCCCTATTGGAAGAGCAGAGTATCCTGAAATTTCCCCCCTTGCAAAAGGGGGTAAGGGGTATTTCTCATTTTCACCTTTTTGATAAAAACAAAGTATCGATTTTTCCCCCCTTGCAAAAGGGTGTAAGGGGTATTTTCTTATCAAAATGCAGCTTACGATTTAATTTAAGTTTAATACTCTTATTCCTTTCATTTTTTGTTCAAAATAATAAATCATTTGCGCAGGATTCTTCTTCCAACAAATTTCAATATTATATGGAGCGCTATGGCGTAAAGGATTTATCAGGAAAAATCACTGATAATCACGGCGATGGCTTTGCGACTCTTTATGGCACGCGCAATATGCGTCCTATTTTGCATGGTGTGGCTTACCGCGGCGGCGCCAACAACGCTTACCATAAAAATAAAGCAAGGGACAACAAGAATCCTTTGCCCGAGGACGGCTTGAAGAATTTGGCTGACGAAGGCTTTTCAGCTGCTGTTTATCTATATTCGAAAAATTTTGATACGTGCAAGACTAAAATAGTTACAAAAAATGGGAAAGACACACTTCGTTACCTCGATAAACCGACGCTTGACAAAAAGGAAATGCGTGAAATCATGGAAATGGTTCAAGAGGTGATTCGCAATCCGAAAAAGGGTCCTATCTATTTCCATTGCTGGAACGGATGGCATCAATCGGGTTATGTTTCGGCGGCGATATTGAAGCAATTTTGTGGTTACGATGATTCAACTGCTGTTAAATATTGGCTCTCGAATACCGATGGCGCAAGCAAAGGTTATGAACATATTATAAAGCGAATCAAGGAGTTTAAGCCGTTTAAAGATATTAAAATAGATTCAACGACTCAAAAAAGGATATGTCCGTGTATGAAAGAATGATATTATCTGTCAACTACTTATGAGAAATCATCTGTTATATCGAATATTTTAATAGGGTGTCATTCCGGCTTGTCCCTAATCCTTCTTAAGCGCTTGCAGGGATTCAAATAATAATATCCCAAGCAAGATTAATGATGGTGTTAATCTTTAAGGATAACATAATCGTTAATTTAAAATAGTTAAAAGCAATTAATTTTATACAATAAATTTCATCATGAATCTACTTTGTAAAAAAT
>CAYLSY010000034.1:0-12445 GCA_964386275.1 uncultured Hyphomicrobiales bacterium | reverse complement strand
ACAAAAAAAATTCAGACTCACAAAAAGTAAAAATCAATTTCAATCTATTGATTAACATTCTCTAAGTTACAATTATAAAGATAAATGAAAAAATTTTAATTATGCACGTATTTCTTTTAATACACTTTTTTTACACTTGAGAAAGTGGCAACCGCCACCTAATTCACCAGCGGTTTCCCGGTCATTTGCTTGGGAATAGGGATATTCATTACTTTTAAAATTGTCGGAGCTACGTCCGCCAAAATACCATCTTTAATTTCTTTGTAATCGTCGCTTACGAGAATGCACGGCACCGGATTAAGCGAATGCGCCGTATTTGGCGTTCCGTCTTCGTTTATGGCATAGTCGGCATTACCGTGGTCGGCGATAATAAGAGCATCGTAGTCATTGGCGCGTGCGGCAGCTATGACTTCACCAACACATTCATCAACGGTTTTCACAGCTTTTAAAATAGCGTCATAAACGCCGGTATGCCCGACCATATCCCCATTGGCGAAATTCAGACAAACGAAATCCGCTTCAGACTTGTTCAACTCGGCTACTATAGCGTCTTTAACAAGATAGGCGCTCATTTCGGGTTGTAAATCATAAGTTGCGACTTTTGGCGAGGGAATGAGTATTCGCCGTTCGTTTGGAAATTCTTTTTCGCGTCCTCCGGAGAAGAAAAACGTTACATGTGGATACTTTTCAGTTTCGGCAATGCGAATTTGCGACAACCCGAGTTTTGATAGGGTTTCTCCGATGGTCATTTCGACATTATCCTTGTCGTAAACGACGTGTATGCCTCGGAAAGAATCGTCATAGCGGGTCATTGTAACGTAATACAAAGGAATTGTGGACATCTGGTATTCCGGCATATCGCGCTGTGAAAGCACGGTAGTGATTTCGCGCAATCGGTCGGTGCGGAAGTTGAAGCAGAAGAAAACGTCATCTTCTTCGAGCGTGGCAATTGGTTCGTTGTTGTCATCAACGATAATTACTGGTTTGATAAACTCGTCGGTAACTCCATCATTATACGAATTTTCAATAGCTTGTTCCGGCGAGCGCGCCTTGCGTCCAATGCCAGCGGTAAGCAGGTCGTAGCCTTGCTTTATGCGTTCCCAGCGCTTATCGCGGTCCATTGTGTAATAACGTCCGCAAACGCTTGCAACCTGACCGGCAGATTTCTTAAGATGCTCGGTGAGTTCCTTCATAAAACCGAGTCCGCTTCGGGGGTCGCAATCGCGTCCGTCCATCAATGCGTGGATATAAACGCGCTCCAAACCGTAATCTTGAGCAATATCGCAAAGCCTGTGCAAGTGCTGCTGCGAAGAATGCACTCCGCCGTCGGACAAAAGACCTATAAAATGGACAGCTTTATTATTTTGACGTGCATACATGAACGCCGACACGATTTCTTTGTTGTTTTCGAAAGTATGCTCGCGGATAGCCTTGTTGATTTTAACAAGGTCTTGATAAACGATGCGTCCAGCGCCGATATTAAGGTGTCCGACCTCGCTGTTACCCATTTGCCCTTCGGGTAAACCTACGTCTTCGCCGCAGGTTAGCAAGCGGGAGTGCGGGTATTTTGCTGTCAAGGCATCGATGTTTGGCGTCTCGCCCGAGGCGATTACATCCGAGCGAGAACCATCGCCGATTCCCCAGCCGTCGAGTATCATTAGTATAAATTTTTTTCTATTCATTAGTAGCCTATTTACAATCAAATTAAAGATTTATAATAATCATAAGTTAATTTTAAGCCTTCTGCAAACTTAACCTGTGGTTGCCATGAATGCTCTTTCCTGATTTTTTCGAATGATAAAACGCTGCGTCGCTGTTCGCCTTGCTTTGGTTCGCCGTGGAATTCTTCGGCATTGTTGCCGCAAAGAGCGTTTAATTCACGGAAAATGAAGTTTACGTCGTGTTCGCAGGCTGTTCCGATGTTGAAAATACCTTTGAAATCATCTTTCAGCGCCAGTCGGTTGGCTTCGACAACGTCGGAAATATAGACGTAATCGCGTGTGTTTTTCCCGTCGCCGTTGATTTGCGGAGTTGCGCCGGTTAGCATTTTATTTAAAAAAATAGCTACAACTCCGGCTTCGCCATGAGGATTCTGTCGAGGACCGTAGATATTGGCATAGCGTAAAATGGCGGTATCGATGCCGTGAACCAAAGCATAGTAGTTTAGATAGTACTCGTTGGCTAGTTTTGCGACTCCATAAGGCGAACAAGGATTGTTGGGATGTGATTCGTCAGCAGGAAAATACTGCTGCTCGCCATAAACCGTACCGCCAGATGATGCGAAAATGAGCTTTTTAACGCCGTTTTTCAACGCCGCTTCATAGATGTTAAGGCTGCCGAGAACGTTTGTGCGTGCATCGAAAATGGGGTCGCCGACGGAAATTCGCACATCCATTTGCGCGGCATGGTGGTTAACTACTTCGAATTGCTCTGATTTGAATATGTCGTTTATTTTCGAATCGTTTAGGTCGATTTCATATAACTTTGCTTTTGGATTGACGTTCTCTATCTTGCCTGTCGACAAATTATCGATTACGCAAACGTCGTGTCCGTCTGCAATATAGGCATCGGCAACATGCGAGCCGATGAATCCGGCTCCTCCGGTAATAAGTATTTTCATTCGTTTTCTATAAATAAATTATAGACGAATTATTTTGAATAAATTGGATTACTAATAGAGTCATCTGAAAAAAGGAAAATTATAGGTTGTTATCCTGAAATCGTTTTCGGGTATCCATCCTACATAATGTGTATCTGATAACAAGACTGGATTCAACGCTACGTTCTGAATGACACACTTTTTGTAAGTAATTGAAAAAAATATGATTATCAAAAATCCGCCTTCCCTACTTTTGCATAGGGGGAAAAAGGGAAGTGTCATCCTTTTTTCAGTTAAGCGTAGCATAACCAACGCCTCTGAATGAAAAAAAAACAAAAAGAAGTATAATACTTCCAAGCTTAGCGTATATAGTAGAATTTTAAAGTGGCGAATTCATTTTTATAAATTTTTAGAATTCTCTTACAGAAATATTTCGTAATTTCGATTTTGTGTAATTTTTCGATTTCATCCATTTATGCAAGAAACACCTAATTTCAGAGGCTCGTTTTATTTTGGGCTATTATTCTCCACTTTATCAACCTTGATGTTCCAAGTGCTGCTAACGCGAATTTTCAGCGTTACGATGTGGTATCATTTTGCGTTTATGGCGGTATCAGTCGCTATGTTCGGAATGACAGTCGGAGCGTTGCTTGTTCACTTGAAACCGAATTATTTTACAAAAGATAAAACGCAATATCATCTTGTGCTATACTCCTTTTTATTCGGTTTAGCAATTATTTTCAGCTTCATGTCTCATTTAAGTATTCTATTTTCTTCATCGCCTTCGTTATTATCAGCATTTGCATTGTTGCTTACATTTATTGTAATATCGATACCCTTTGTTTTCGGAGGAATTTGCGTTACTTTAGCCCTGACGCGTTTCCCTGAACGCGTTCATAAGCTCTATGCGGCAGATTTGACCGGCGCAGCCATTGGCTGTATAATTCTAATTATATTATTCGAGTTTTCAGATGGACCAACTTTAGTGTTCGTATCTGCGCTATTTGCCTTTCTATCAGCCTTGTTTTTCGCCTTTGGGCTTGCTAAACCCCGCTTGAAAATTACTTTAGGCGTAATTTTTTGCTTTACATTAGTGTTTTGCGTTGTTAACAGCATATTAGCCACAAATCAAAACGCCTTAATCAGACCATTGTGGGTAAAAGGAGTTAGGGAAGCAAAGCCGATTTGGGAAAAGTGGAATTCGTTTTCAAGAATAATAGTAACTGGCGACACAAGCATCTACAAACCGGCTTTCGGCTGGGGCTTCGGACTTGATACCGCCGCTTTGCCAAGAATTAAGCAAGCTGATTTAAACATTGATGCCAATGCCGCAACTATATTAACCAATTTCAGCGGAAATTTCGATTCCGTCAGCTATTTGAAAGCCGATGTTACCAATGCAGCTTATTACCTGAATAACTCATCGGACGCTTTGATTATCGGCTCTGGCGGCGGACGCGATATTTTATCAGCTTTATCCTTCGGCTGCAAAAAAGTAACTGCAGTCGAAATGAATCCTAATATTATCGACGCAATGAGCAAAGTATTCGGCGATTTCACAGGCTTTTCGCAAAAGCGGGACGATGTCGAGCTCGTTTGCGACGAAGCTCGAAGTTGGCTGGCTCGTTCCGGCAAGAATTTCGATATTATTCAGGTCTCGTTAATCGACACATGGGCTGCAACCAGCGCGGGCGCCTTTGTCCTAACCGAGCATTCGCTTTATACCCAAGAAGCGTGGAATAATTTCTTCAACCATTTGACCGATAACGGCTTATTGTCATTTTCACGCTGGTTTTATCTTGACAAATCCGTTGAAATACTCAAAACTGCAACTTTAGCGGCTAGTTGCCTTAAAGCGAACGGTATTGACGAACCGAGAAAGCATGTTCTAATCATAAAAAATCATATTATCGATACAAAAGAATTGAAAAACAGCACCATCGGTTCAATAATTGTATCAAAATCACCTTTTACTGAAGATAAATTGCTTCAAATAAAGCAAATTTCCGATAGCTTGAACTTTAAAATTATTCTCAGTCCGGACACATGTGAAATACCGCTGCTGGAAGCGATTTTCAATCCATCTACGTACGAAAAGGCAATCGATGATTACAGCCTCGATATATCCCCTCCGACCGATAATAAGCCATATTTCTTCTTCACGGCGAAAATAATGTATATGCTGAATCCGTTTAATTGGTCTAAGTCAGACATTGGACTCAACATTAAAGCGATTTTCGTGCTTGTCTCCTTATTTGTTATAGTTGTCGTTTTGACTGTTTTATGCATTGTGTTACCGCTTTTTGCTGGCACAAAAAAGGAAAGTTTTTCCGGCGCTCTGAGGTATTTCATCTTTTTCATTTCAATTGGATTCGGCTTCATGTTCGTCGAAATATCTCAAATCCAGCGGCTGTCGCTATTTTTAGGACATCCGGTCTACGGTTTGTCTGTGCTTTTGTTTTCACTGCTTCTATCGAGCGGCATCGGGAGTTGGCTGTCAGGAAGGCTTCAGATTAAAAAGGAGATATTATTTGTCGCGTTATTGCTGATGATAATATTGTTTGGCTCTTTGACCCCACATTTGATAAGCTACCTTTCGTCTTCGACGAATCCGACGAGAATTACCGCATCAGTATTCATGATTTTCCCTCTGGGTATATTTATGGGGATGATGTTTCCACTTGGATTATCAGAAGCGTCAGTCCGTCATTCAGGCATAACGCCATGGCTTTGGGGAGTTAACGGGGCGACATCGGTATGTGGCTCTGTGGCAGCCGTAATTATTTGTATTATATTCGGAATAAGCGCTGCTTTTTGGCTCGGTTTGGCTTTTTATATTATTGCGGCGTTATCAATGTTAGTTGGAAGAAAACAGGGAAGTTAAATTGAAAAAATGAAATATTGACGCCAACTGCCTTTTTGATTTTATTATTTAAGAATTAAGTAATAAATTTGTATGGGCTGTTTTTTCAAATTAAATTACTATAAAGGAATATGGCAATAAAAAAACCACAGATAGGTATTATTATGGGCAGCGACTCAGACCTGCCTATAATGCGTCAGGCAGCAGAAGTATGCACTCAATTCGAAGCTCTCTACGAAATGATTGTAATGAGCGCTCACCGGACGCCAAACGATGTCGTTGATTATAGTCAAACTGCGCTTCGTCGCGGCATTAAAGTAATAATAGCCGGCGCTGGTGGTGCTGCGCACCTTCCGGGTATAATTGCAGCAAACACAATTTTACCGGTTATCGGCGTGCCGATTTTATCCAAAGCATTGAACGGTATGGATTCCCTCTTGTCGATAGTTCAGATGCCGCCGGGAGTGCCGGTTGCAACAGTCGGAATCGACGGAGCAAAGAATGCAGCGCTGCTGGCAATGCAGATTCTAGCGTTGTCCGATGAAAAAATTCATCAAAAGATGGTCAACCATAAATTGAAAATCGCTGGCGAATCTCGAGCAAAAAACAACAATCCTGAATTGACTCAGATTGATTTATCGGCAATTTTAGATAAATAGCAAAATATTTTTTTGCGAAAAAAACTGAATCATTACCAAGAATTATCATAATGCCTTAGCAGACTGCTTGTTTTTCATTGCCGTCTGCTATTTTTTATTTATATCGTTTTCAAAGTTCGATTTTTTTTGTTAATTTAATGTTAATAGCCATTTGGGATTAAATTTATCGTCATCCAATTAATAAGATTACGAACGTAAGTATTATATTTACAATGCAAAAATCTCCTTATAACGCAACTGTATCGGGCAAAATAATGATAACGCCCGATTTAATGATCCTCCGAGTTCGAACGGACGAGCCCCGCAACGAGTTCAAAGCAGGTCAATATACATCAATCGGAGCACTGGCATCGGAGCCGCGCTCGCAAAATTCCGTGCTGCCGTTAACGCAAATACCGGACAATGAGTTGATTATCCGCCCTTATTCAATCGCTTCGGCAAATCATGAAACGCAGAACTTCGAGTTCTATATTTCACATGTTAAATCAGGGCAGTTGACTCCTCGGCTGTTCAACCTGTCGCAAGGCAGCCGTATGTGGTGCGATACCAAGATTCTCGGCATATTCAGCCTGAACGAAACGCCGCCCGACTGCAATATCGTCATGATTGCCACCGGCACGGGGCTTGCTCCATATATCAGCTTCATCCGCTCGCATATCAATGAGCATAAGAATATTAAAATGGTTGTTATTCATGGCGCCGCATACACTTGGGATTTGGGTTATTACAGCGAATTGACTTTTATCGACCGCACTTTCCCGAATTTCTATTATTTCCCGACATTGCTGAAATCCGACAGCTCTTGGAACGGCTTGCAGGGTTATATCGAAAAGCATCTCGAAGCCGGATTACTTGAAAATGAAGCCGGAATCGAGGTTTCACCGGATAAAACCCACTTCTTCCTTTGCGGAAACCCGAAAATGGTCGAATCGGTTACGGCGTACCTAGAAAAGCATAACTATACGAAACATACAAAAAAACGTCCAGGGGCGCTGCATGTGGAAGAGTATTAAAATAGTTTTATAATTCGATTTGATTTGTTTTATGAATTATATAAATACTCTTATCATTTTTATCAATTATATGTTATTTCTTTTTTAAATTAAATCCGTATTTTACTAAATGAAAAAAAGTGATTGAAAATAAATATGAAATTCAACAATTTAAATATTATCATATCATTGAGTTTTATCTTTTTTTTCACTTCCTGCATCATTGTCAAGAATGTTGAAAAAGAGGAAGAAGCTGACGTTGTTGAAAATCAAGCGCTGAAGCCGGAAATAGCCATGAGCGACATAACGCTGCTGTCGCAGCAAGGCGATATGCTGGCATTTCTGCCGAAAGATTGGTTTTTCATCGATGTTACAGCAGACGCCTCGGCTGATGTTTTTGCAATGGCTGTCAATCCGGATTATACACTTGGCGCAATTTTTTCCTCTATCCGCAAAAACGAACTTACCGACGGCGCATACTTAACCGAAGGTCTGATTGGACTTGCTCGATTATCGTTCGAGAAGCACAAAAGGAAAACTGCTGGCGCCGCAGCTCAGAACGGTGATTTCTCATTGATTCAGAACGGTATTTTGAAATTTGCTAAATTCGAATTTACAACCGGTAACAACATGTTTCCGGTTATTGCAGCAGTGTTCAAGACCGAAATCGACCAATATTACGAGTTTTCTTTGATGCCGATGAACATCACCGGTAAACCGATTCCGGACAAACAAGAACGCGAAAAAATCTTCCGTTCGATTATGGCTATGATACAGTATTAAGCATTTTGAATTGAATGCTTAATACCTTAATTTTAATTGTTAAAAGGGAAAAAAATGCCTTCCAATACAAAAATTTCAGAGATTATGACTTCCGGTGTGTTTTCGGTCGAAATCGACGATACAATTCATCGAGCCGACGAAATAATGCGCAATGAGCATGTCCGGCACGTTCCGGTCATCGACGGAGGCAAGTTCATAGGGCTTATCACCGAGCGGACATTGATGGAATACACCTTGCGCCGCTTATATGATTTCGATGACGAATTCGGCGAAATTGGTTACAATAAAATTGGCGATTTCAGCGAAATAATGACTAAAAATCTTCACGTTATTTACCCCGAAGACAGCGTCAGAAAAGCCGTCGAACTTATGGCTAAGTATAAACTAGATTGCCTTCCTGTTGTCGATTGGAAAAATAATCTTATCGGAATACTTACTTCCGTCGATGTTATGTTATTTATCAACAAAAAGTTAAGCGAGTTGTAGCATGAGCAGGATTATTGCCTTGATTCCCGCAAGATATGGCTCTGAGCGCCTTCCGGGGAAGCCTTTACTCGATATTTGCGGAAAAACGCTTCTCGAGCGCGTGTGGGGAAACGCAAGCCGTTCGTCTTACTTGGACAGAGTCGTTATTGCGACCGACGATGAACGCATCGCCGAACATTGCTTCAATATCGGCGCAGAATATGTTATGACTCCTGCGACACTGCCGAGCGGGACAGACAGGATTTTCCACGCTTATAGGCAACTCGAGGAAGATGCCGACATCATTGTCAATATTCAAGGCGATGAACCTATGCTTTCGAGCGCTACGCTCGACCGGCTTATCGTTTCATCTTTGGAAACCGATGCACATGTTACTACAATCATCACTAAAATTAAATCTAACGAAGAACTGTTCAACCCTTCGATTGTCAAGGTTGTGCTGAAAGACGGCGGTTATGCACTATATTTTTCGAGGGCTGTTGTGCCTTACCTTAGGGATTATCCACCGTTCGAATTTATAAAGCATCATAATTACTGGAAACATATTGGCATTTATGCTTACAAAAAAGAAGTGTTCTACCTTTTCAACAGGCTTGGAGTATCGGACCTTGAAAACCTTGAAAAGCTCGAGCAGATAAGGCTATTGGAAATCGGGGCTGAGTTTTATTGCATGGTTTCCGACGAAAAATTCATCGGAGTCGATACTGCTGATGATTTGGAAAAAGTAAGAACAATTTTTGGAAACAAAATGTCATATACTGGCTCTTAGCCAAATATTCCACTATTTTAAAAAGTGAATAAGGCTTAATCGTGTTTGAATTTCTTTAATTTCAAATTGTTTTAATTTTATTTACTAGCATACGCCTCCTTTTTTCAAACACATCTCAACGAATTTTAACTACATATCTTTTGAGGAGTTACATTCCAATTATAAAAAATATTGTAATCGTTTTGATATAATATAAAAGAATATTAAAGACTTCTGAAAAATTCAACAAATGTGTCATTCCGGGCTTGACCCGGAATCCATCTTGCTGGTTGGCACACACTTTGAAGGATGGATGCCCGAAAACCAGTTCTGCATGACATCATCATTTTTGTTTATTTTTCAGAGTTCTCTATTAATAAAATGTTTGGATATTTTTTTTGATTTTGTAACTTTTATAAGTTTTCTTTGTTATTATCATTATACAGCGTTTATGTTTTTTTAAAAAAATGTTAAAATTGGGAAATCGTTACTAATTCAACCAAAATCTTTTAATCCAAATTCAGTCAAGCAGAATTCCGAAAAGCCGGAATGGAATTGATGTGGCGGCTGAAACTTTATCAAATGGCAACAATGTGAAACCATAGAACAATATGAATGAATAAGCATTTTTCATTATTCTTTATAATAAATGTTTTTTTATAAATTTTATACAGGGGATAGTTATGAGCAAGATTGCAATTACATTATCGGCAGCGGCGCTTTTTGTCGCTTTGTCCTTGAGCGCCGTGTCAGGAGGTTTCAACATTGATGAATACTTCAATTTCCTTGATAACAACAAAAACATCGACTATAAGGGAATTGATGCGCTCTATCCAATCGGGCTTTACCAGAAAACAGCTTGCATTAAAACCAATAAACCTGCATATTTTGATTCAATATGCAACGTTTATCATTTAACCGACTTCGAAAAACAATTGCTCGAAAATCATTCTTTCATGGTGTCGGAGCGGTTGAAATTCGATGATTTTACTACCGCTTATGCCAGCATTTTTAAAAACGATTTACCGGTTTTTATTTCAACCGATGCCATTTTGCATGCTGTCCATCGTTCTTACGATAAAATCTTGATGGATGTGGAAACATCTTACATAATTCCTGAACTAACAACGCTGTTGACCGGCCTACGCGACAAACTACCTGCAAAAATGAACGCCTACGGCGGCGACGAAATCCTTCGCCAAAGTGTTATCGATGCCGATTTATATTTCGCTATTGCGCTCAGATTATTGTCCGGTGACGGTAGCGTTCAACCGCTTTTTCAGGAAAATAGCGGAGATTTTTCGAATCTTCTCAATTATATCGGCTTAGAAAATTATATCTCTTATCCTCTGTTTTCCGAAGAATACAAAGACCTCGATTTCAGCCAATTCAAGGTTCGCGGGCATTATACCGAATCGGAGGAATTATCCCGATATTTCCGCTCAATGATGTGGCTCGGTAGAACTGAGTTTTACTTAATACCTCCTTCGTATTCTAACCAAACTGAAGAAGATATTCGCCGCCAAACTATCAATTCGGCCCTTATTTTGGAATTGTTCGATGAAAATTTGCGCGCAATGCACTCGAATATCGACCAAATCATCACGGCGCTTGTCGGCGAATCCGATAATGTGCAATTGTATCAATTACAAGAAGTATTAACCGAAACCGGAATAACAAGCCTTGACCAGTTAACTTCACTTGAAACTTGCGCAGCTTTCCGCGAGACACTTACGACCAAATCGTATTGCGACCAAAAAATCCTATCGCAAATCGTTTTGGGCAGTCCATTCGAACGCAATAAAATCAAGCCAGCCTCGGCATTTCTGCTTTTCGGACAGAAGTTTATTATTGACTCTTATATATTTTGTAACGTCGTTTTCGACAGAGTGCCGGGAATGCGTATGCTGCCCTCATCTTATGATATGCTGTTTGCGCTCGGTAATAATGCTGCGCTAGATTTTCTTAAGGGCGAACTTGAGACTTATAAATATTACAAGGAACTTACAGGTTTACGGTATTTAATCGATACTTACGACGATAGTTTCTGGTACAAATCCTTCTATAATTCTTGGTTGAACGCAATTCGCACTCTAAATCCGTTGCCTGAAGCGGAAATACAGAAGCTGCCGCGCTTTATGCGCACAGCCGCTTGGCAGCAAGAAAAGATGAATACTCAGCTTGCTTCGTGGGCAGAGCTTCGCCATGATAATCTGCTTTATGCCAAACCTTCTTATACCGGTGGCGTAATCTGCGAATATCCATTCGTTTATGTCGAACCCAATCCAGCCTTTTTCGAAGCTATTATTAAATTGTCTAATAACACATTAGAGAAAATTCTATCCATTTCAAGTATGTCTGGATATGAATATGATTACTATTTTCAGCAACTTAAAGAAACAGCTGAAAAGCTTAAATCTGCTGCGGAAAAAGAATTGCACGGCGAAAATCTAACCGAAAGCGAAATTGCTTTCTTAAAAGGTTTATATTATTCATTCGGCAGTTGCGGCGGACCCGAAGATGCAGGATGGTACATTAATTTGCTATACAACTCGGACCCTCATAGAATAGATTTTCTCGTTGCCGATATTCATACCGCTCCGACCGATGCCAACGGAAATATCGTTGGATGGGTTCAGCATGTCGGCACAGGGCCTATTAACCTTGGCGTATTCGTTGTCGAACAACCCAACGGTAGCGAAATTGCATACGTTGGACCCGTATCGAGTTATTACGAATATACCAGTTCGGATTTCTATCGCTGCAGCGACGAAGAATGGCGCAGTGGCATACTATATTCAGAGCTTACACTCAGACCGCAATTTGTAGATTTATACCTTGCAAATTATCAAGGATATAGCAGAAATCCAATTCCGCTAATGCTTCCGACTGATGTCGAAGACGATTTCCAACCTGCAATTAATAGTTATTTAACAAGCTCTTACCCTAATCCTGCTTCTGAATCAGTGTTAATCTCAATTGTTTTACCGCAAAACTTGCCGATAAGCAATTTATCGCTTGATATTTACGATTTACAAGGATATCGCGTTAGAACTCTCTTCAACGGCATGATTCAAGGCGGTAACTATGTGTTCAAATGGGATGGATTTGCATCGGACGGCTCGAAAGCCGCAGATGGAGTGTATTTATATAAGTTTAATGTCAACGGCAAAATAGTTACAGGCAAATTAGTTATTTCGAATAAGTAGGTGGCGGTTGCCACTTTTCAAGCGTATACAATGTGATTTAAAAGAAATATGCTTATAATTAAAATTATTTCATTTTTCTTAATAATAGAAAAATTGTCAGGGGCAG
>CAYLSY010000033.1:0-12550 GCA_964386275.1 uncultured Hyphomicrobiales bacterium | reverse complement strand
CTCCGGTTACTATAATAAACCTGAAATTATTAAAGAAACTGCCGAGAGGCTGCTTCAAAGCATTACGCAGAAAAAGGAAATCAATAATTCCAACGAATCTGCGCAAGCATGACCGCTCGAGGCTATTTTGTGGTAGTTTTTGGATTTTCAACTACTGATTATAGTATTGATTAATCAATATTGTGATATAATATTTATACAAATGCCGGTCTATCCGGCTTTTTTGCTGATATATCGGTTAAACCCATATCTATCAATTGAAATTCATTTTTTGGTAAGTGTGGGATTAACTAATTCAGAGCATTAAAACCCAGGATAATGCATCATTTCTTTATTGAAAATTCCGAATTAGCTTAAACTACTTAGATATTAATGCAAAAATATTTGTATATTTAAAGAGGAAGAATTGGGAAAAATCGACTGTTATTATAATGAACTTAAGAGAATTCGTAACGGAAAGAAAACTGATTGTAGCCGCTCACCGAGGCTCATCGGGCGAAGCGCCAGAAAACACCATGGCCGCTTTTGCTTTGGCTATTGAGCAGGGCGCTCAAATGATAGAAACCGACATTCATTTCACAAGCGATAACGAAATCGTGGCTTTCCACGATTTGAGCCGTTTCAAAAAGCAAATCGGCAAAGAGCCAACCGAAGGATATAGTTATGAACAATTACGCCGGCTTGATGTCGGCTCATGGAAATCTGTTAAATTTGCTGGTGAACGGATTCCGCGCTTTGCCGATATATTGGAGTTGATTAAGGACAAGATATTTCTGAATCTCGAAATAAAGACTCGAAAAAACGATAATGATATTGAGAAAATCAGACAAGTCCGCCAAATGATATTGAAATATGGAGTGCAAGACCAAGTTTTGATTTGCTCGTTCAATCACGAGTTCCTAACTGCGCTTAAGCGTAATTTCCCTGAGGCATCGACCGCTGCCATAAAAACGCCCTACAGTATCAAACTACCATCGGAAACTGCTGCAGTAACCGGCTGCGAAGCTTATATTTGTGCTGTATCCGAGTTAAACGAACGTATAAGCGATGACGTAAAAAAACATCAACTTTTTTTAGGAGTATATACTGTCGACAAGCCTGAAAAGCTGGACGATATACTGAAATACAACGTAACAGCCATAGGGACTAATTATCCGGCAATTATTCTGAAAGAATTAATGAAAAAAAAACTGATTTAATTACCAAGCAGTTCCCTTGCTTCATCGATCATCGGGTCAATTCGCAGCGCCCATTCAAGCATTTTGCGGGCGTCTTCGGGCAAATCGGCTTCCAAAAAGCATTTCGCAAGTCCCAAACAGGCTTCTGCATTATTATTATTCATCTTAAGCGCCTCGTCGTAAAGTCGGAAAGCGCTTTCGGGGTCGTTCGTTGCAAAAATCCCGTCGGCAGCGCCGGTCAAAAGGTCATCGTGAGTAACTCCTATGATTGTATTATATTTCCACATTTCTCTCAGGTTGAGTAAATTCGTGAAAATTTCAAGTGATTCTGCCCATTCTTTGCGCTTGGCATGAATTTTTGCTTTCAAGAAAGCTGCATCGGGACACTTTTCAACATCGCTATCAATTGAAAGCAACAAATCTTCGGCTGTATCGTAATCTTTTGCCGATATGCAAATCTGGCTGAGTCTTAATCGCGCGAATAACTCATATTCTTCGTTTAGCTCGCCGCTTCTCAAGGATTCGTTGAACAGCGCCTCAGCTTTTTCAAATTCATGCTTTGCAAACAATTCATCAGCTATTCCAATATTTATAGCAGCGTCGTTTTGCTCTGAAAGGGCTTTTTCTGCTTTTGCAGCCAAAGATAAACCGTAAAGCGCATCGAGCCTCGAAAACATCTTGATTGTAGCTCGTTTCCACGTCCAAAGCCGACGCGCCACGCTTTGAGCATGAATACCGACAATACGTAAGGGTTCAGGATTTATGTAGATATCCCTTAGCAAATTCGTAAGGTATTGCTCATCAGGTTCAAGCACGAAAGCTTCGCCAGCAAATTTTGATTGCCCGATTCTGTCGCCGATACTACGCTGAGTCGATGGAATTTTCCAACCGGAATAATCATCGACGAAATCATCCGTTGAGCCGCCTTCGGTAACAATCACCGGCAATCCGCAAGCCATGGCTTCGAGAGTTGGCAGCGAAAAACCTTCGCCGCGATAAGGGCTAACGAACAAATCACATGCACGATATAGTCCTGCCATTTCTTCTTCGCTTAAATCATGGTTCAGATATATAATTTCAGGCAATTTTGCAATTCGCATATAGCTTTCTATCTGCAGGCGCATGTTTTGCCCTTTATAGAAAGAATCGCTGCCCATATCTTTGATAACAAGGCATACGTCGTCTTGGTTGGTGAAAGCTTTTGTGTAAGCGTTAAGCAGGACATCAATTCCCTTACGGAAAATTGTGCCGCCGACGAACAGTAATTTCAATCGCTTTTTGGTCTCCAATTGGAATTTATCTCCATTAGGCTTGAACAGCAATGGGTCTATGCCGTTAGGGATGATTTGCACTTTGTCAGGTTCAATGCCTGAAGTGATAAAGCTCAACCGTGAATAAGTCGAAGGAGTCCAAAGCTCGTCGGTTTGTTTGAATAACTCAACGAAATCCTGCTGCAGCTTGGAATACTCCCAAGGCTGGTAAATAATCCATTTCGCTCCGCGAGGCGGTTCAATTGCCGGCGGCCATTGATGTCGAATCCAAACATAAGGCAGCTTTTGGATTCTTGGCTCCGGGTCTTGCTTGAAGCGTATGTCGAAGCGTTTCAACTTTTCGTATTTTTCGTTACCGTCGGGTTTGAAAGTATCGTCTTCGTATGGAACAATCGTTAAATCTGCAACCCCGGAATCGATAATATTCGAGCATTGTTCCCTATTAATCAGCGCCAGCGAATGATAAACGAATTGAGAACCTTCCCAAACGATGTTAATTTCAGGCATTGTGTCCGGTTTTTCCTTGACGAAATCGAGAACCTTAAGTGATTGTGTCTGATTGCCGCTTTCAGGATTTGTGAAATCGAAGGATAATCCGACGAACTCGCTGCTGTCGCCAATTTGAGTATTTATAGAATTTTTAGGGCGATCATTAATATCAGCTGGAGTTGTCGTAACTCCGTCGCTTTTGCAATCTCCGATAAATTCTTCAAGCAGCACTGGCTTCGGCGCTTTTAATTCAATTTTAATCAAATATGAGTCTTCGCCGGCAATTTCACTTCTTTCGAAGGAAATCAGCTCCATGCCTTCTTTTGCAAGGTATTCACCAATAGATTGCTCATCTGGCATAATATGCTTAATTTCTTTGAACAGCACGTCATTTTCTGGCAACTCATTGCTTCCGAAATTGATAGTAAGTTCGAAATCAGCTGCATTCGTTACTTTTCCTGCTTTCAGCGCTTCGTAAAGCTTTTCAATATGTTCGATATAACTCGAAAACGTGTGATAGAGCGGCATTCCGGAGCGCATCGCTTGGATTTTATCTCTGTTGAGAGTGCAATACATTATGCACTGAATCAGTGATTCGACCGAATCGTATTGGTAAAGGAAACCGTTTATACCATCTTTGATGAAATCAGGTATTCCACCAATATTTGCAGCTATTACAGGGAGACGCATCGCGAGTAGTTCGAGTAAAACAAGCGGCGCGCAATCCTCCCAAACACTCGGAACTATTGCCAAATCGAGGGTTTCGCCAATACCTGCAAGCGCGGTATGAGAATATTCGCCGTGGAAGCGCAATACGGAACGTTTATCAACTTCTTTGAGCAGCTTCAGGTAATTATCTCCAACAAAACCATAAATATGAAATTCCAGGTCGTAAGGCATGAAATACTGCGCTGCTGCAGCGATAAGATGAACGCCTTTGTGCGCCATAACACCACCGATAAAACCGATTTTCAGTGGAGAAGTAATTTCCCGCTTCGAAGCAGCTTCCAAAAGACGGTTGCCATAAAGGCTTTCGACGGCAGGATTGGCTTGATGAACCACGGTAATATGCTCAGGGCGGCATCCATGGCTTAAAAGCAAATCTCTTTGGCGGCGGGAAACGGCAATTGTTATATCAATAAATTCATTCAGCATTTTTCGCGTATAATCGATTCTCGACTTGTATGCATCGATTTTATGAGGATTTTTTCGAACAGCTTCGGAGTTTTGGAGCAAATCAATCCCATTCCAGAGCGATAAATCGTTGTTAAAAAGATACAAATTCGGGTCAATCAGATGATAGTTATGAGGCGTATAGCACGAATGAATGCCACGTTTGTGGGTTTCTTCAGCCATCGAGAAAGTTAAGCCGTGGAAATTATTGAAATGGACGACATCGGGCTTGACTTCGTTGAGAACCTCGCAAAACTTGTCCAGTGTGTCTTGGTCGAGAATTTCACGTTCAGGATTATCGGGGTCTATAAAAATCGCCGCCCTATTGTATAGTCCGTAAAGAGTAACGCCGGATTCCTCGGTTTTTTCAATAGAGTATTGCGGCTTCATTGGGTCGAGCCTTAAGCTTGCATAGAAAACCGATACTTTGTGTCCTCGAGCGGCAAGCTCCAATGCCACTGACCGTGGATATATTGTGCCGCCGCCGGATTCGTTCCAACCATACATTGTAAATAGAATATTCATCTTAGCTCCGGAATTTCTTATCGAATCATGCTCTGCTGTTTTAAAAGCCGGAGCAGGATGTTTATAGTCGTCAAAGACTGGCATAAAAATGCCGATATTCAGCGCCAGCGCCTTGTTTGAGCCTTGGATAACTTGTTTCGCCCATTCGATTTGTTTAGGTGAATAAAAATTTTTATGGAAAAGAATAATTTTAGCTTTTAATTGTTTATCATTATCTGAAGATTTGGTGTTTACCATACTTGCGCTGCGCTTTCGATAGAAAAATAGCGGCAGCGGCAGTCTTTTGCCTTTAAATCCGTTTGCAGCCGCGTTGAGCCAAAATTCCCAATCTTCGTAACCGTCTTTCATTTCATTTTTATAACCTCGGTTTTCGAGCCATACTTCCCGCCGGAATAGCGCTGTGGCAGTGATATAATTCATAAGGCAGAGCTTTTCGAAGTCCCAATCAATCGAAGGAATAATATTGAACTCTTCGCCGAATTCCTGAACATCGGTATATACAATTGAGATATTGAGCTGCTGCTCAAGAATGTCGACGGTTTTTGCCAAGAAATCTCTATCTATCTTATCATCGGCATCGAGTGGCAAGATATATTTTCCGGAAGAGCGCTCTATTCCTACATTTCTGGCAGCAGGAAGCCCTTGATTTTCTTGCTCTATCAACAAAATTCGATACTCAGTAAAACGTCGAACAAGGCTCAGCGCTATTTCCGAAGTATTATCCGTGCTTCCGTCGTTTACGATAATTATCTCAAGCTCTCGAAAGCTTTGACGTGCAATGCTTTCAACCGCTTCTGCCAAGAAATTTGCCTGATTATAGCATGGAATTATTACCGAAACGATAGGACGGCTTTGGTCATTTCTTTTTTTGAAGTAGTCAAAAGCCGCATTACAACGCTTTTCGCCATAAAAGTCAGGATTGTTCAAAATAATTTTAAATTTTAGCATTTCATCATTTTTTTCGGCTTCCGAGCTAAGGCTGCCTTCGTGAATTCTATAGTAATACAAAGGCTTTTCCACACGCTTTCCGATAAATCCTTTTGCAGCTGCCGTTATCCAAAAATTCCAGTCTTCGTATGCGAATAAATCTTCGCAATAGCCGCCGGTTTCCGTCCATACCTTACGACGAAACATTGCGGCTGTCGGCAGCAAATTTTTCTCTTTTAAAAGCTCAGCCGAAAAGTCAATTGAAGGCTGGTAGACGTTTTTCCCTGATGCTACATGATACTGGTCGGAATATACTATGGAAATATCGGGGTTGTTGTGGAAAACATTTATACACTCTTCAATATAATTTGGGGCTATGAAATCGTCTGCGTCGAGGCACATGACGAAATCCCCAAAAGAAGCCGCTATACCTATGTTACGGACGATTGACGGTCGACCGCGATTAATTAGATTGATTAATCTAATTCGTTGAGTTTTGTGTTTTGCAATTAATTTATTAGAAATTTCAATAGTGTTATCCGTCGAACCATCATTGACAATAATAATTTCCCAATCGTCAAAAGTCTGTGCAACAATGCTTTCGACAGATTGCTCAAGATAGCCGCCGTAGTTATAGCAAGGCACAATCACCGATACAAGCGGTTTTCCAGTTCCAACTTGATGCAACTCTTTAAATATTTCACTAGCGGTAATGTCCCAATCATACTTATGAGCTGACCGTAAGGCGTTTAAACGCATCTGTGCTGTCTTTTCAGAGTTCTGAATTGCTGAAATGATAGTGTCTGCTATGTTATTGGGCAACATTTCAGTAAGAAGGAATCCATTGACTTCGTCTTCGATTATTTCACTTATCGGAAAAGTGCTTTTAGCAATCGGTAAGCATCCACAGGATTGCGCTTCGATGGCAGCATGACAGAAAGCGCCAGTATCTGAAGGCAAAATTAAAAATGACGAATCGTTTAATATTTTTGCGATTTCTGTCTGTTCAAGTTCTCCTAAAAGCCTGATGTAAGGCGCTTTTGCTGCAATTTCCGCGCCAGCAAGATAGTTTATTTGTTCGTTCCAAATCTCGGGAGAACCGATAACGTCCAATTCCACTTCGAAACCGCGGCTTTTTAACTCTAAAGCGGCTTCTATGGCTATATGCGCTTTCTTTGTTGGATGGATTGCTCCAACATAAACAAGTTTAATTGATTTACGATATGAATCGGCATTAATAAATATATTCTTATCCAATCCAGCATTAACAAGAAGAATTTTTTCTGGACTACAGCCGGCTTCCAGTAATTTCTTACGGCTAAAACTGGAATCAACAAAGCATTTATCGCATTCCGAAAAGACAATCCCCATCTCCTTGATTGACGCAATAGCCCTTTGGAAAGCGGGATTTGGGAAATACAGAAATTTCCTCGTATTTCTGGGAATATCAAAAGCAAATAATGCATGTGGATGTGTAACGGCTATAACAGCGTCTGCTGCCGTTATTGCCCTATGTGCGTCGCAATCGGAATCGCTCAAAGCAGGAATATAAGCAATATCGTCCAAACGAGCAGTATCTTTTAACCCATGCCATACAACCGATATTTCAGCGCCCATTGCGGCAAATCGCTTTGCGAGCTGAATTGCTGCGTTTTCTGCTCCGGCATTGATTCCTCCGGGTAGCATTCTGCCGGAAATACCCAAAAAAACGATTTTGTAATGATTCCCGTTGGCATTGAATCGAAGGATGTCTGCAGATTCGGTAATTGATTTATTATTCATCTATTTAGGTAATGCAATTATCGATTAAATTGTTAAATAAGAATTAAAATAATGTTTTTTTACAAATTGCATGCCAATAAAAGTCGCAACAGTAATTGTTATAAAGTACGATAAATTAACATCATTGTTATAATAAATATTTTTATTATTATCGCTGGAAATGAAGAACAGCAGTGCATTGTTGAGTTAATGAAATAATATTAATAAAACGAAGAAAACAAACGAATGCGCTTTAAACGCTTCATAATTTCATTACAAATACTCATTTTGGCTAATATTAGCAATCAGTGTGCTTCGAACCAGTTTGAACCGACGCCAATATCGATTTTTACGGGTACATCGCCGAGACTGAGAGCGGATTCCATCTTTTCAGTAACAATCTGCTTGAGTGTTTCCAACTCGCCGGGATAGACCTCGAATACAAGCTCGTCATGCACCTGAATTATCATCATGCTTTTCATCGCCTTGCGCTTCAATTCCTTGTGAACGTCTATCATGGCGATTTTCATCATATCGGCGGCAGTTCCTTGTATTGGCATGTTAATAGCGGCACGCTCGTCTGCGGCACGAAGATTATGGTTTTTACTGTTGATATTAGCGAAAAAGCGCCTGCGTCCGCATAATGTCGTTGTATAACCTGAACGACGAGCTTCATTAATTGTATCGTCAATGTAGGCGCGTATTCCGGGATATTTAGCAAAGTAGTTATTAATAATTTCCGATGCCTCGCCACGTGAAATACCAAGCCGCTGCGAAAGGCCAAAGCTGCCGAGACCATACATTATACCAAAATTCACTGTCTTAGCGGTTCTCCTCATGTCCTGAGTAACTGAATCGATGCTGCAATCGTAAAGAATAGCTGCTGTTGCGGAATGTATGTCCTTGCCTTCGCGGAAAGCATTAATCAGATTGGTATCGCGGCAAAAGTAAGCCATTATTCTAAGCTCAACTTGTGAATAATCAGCCGAAAGCAAGCATTCATAAGGTTTTTGGGGAACAAATGCTCGCCTAATTTGCTTGCCAAGCTCAGTTCGAATAGGTATGTTTTGCAGATTCGGATCTGTTGACGATAGCCTGCCTGTTGAAGCAATTGTCTGGTTAAACGTAGTATGGATGCGGTTTGTTTGTTTTGAAATCAACTTCGGTAGCGCTTCAATGTAAGTGTTCAACAATTTTTGCAATTGTCTGTATTCAACAACCAAACTGGCAATTTTATAGTCCGGCGCCAATTGCTCAAGCACAGAAATATCTGTGCTGTAGCCGGTTTTGTTCTTTTTTAGAGCCGGAATATTCATTCTATCGAACAAGATGAAGGCAAGCTGCTTTGTCGAATCGATATTAAACTGCTCACCGGCTTCGGCATAGATTTGTTTGGCAAGTTCGGTGGTTTCTTTAGAAATCCTGTCGCCAATGTCTTTCAGCGCAATAGTGTCTATGGCAGCGCCATTCAGTTCCATTTCAGTCAATACTTCAATAAGCGGAAATTCAATTTCCCGTGCTAACTTTTCGAGTTTCTCTTTCTCAAGCTCGGCATTCAGTCTGTTTCTCAATTTCAATGCCAAATCGGCGTCTTCGCAGGCATAGTCGGAAATGTCCTCTGGCGGCAGTTCTTTCATCGATTTCTGTGTTGACTTCTTTTCTCCGATAAGAGCTGAAATCGGAATTGGCGTGTAATCAAGCCACTTTTGGGATATTGCTTCAAGGTTGTGCCTCTCGTCGGGGTTAAGCAAGTAAGATGCAACCATCGAGTCGAATACTATTGGCGAAAGGTTTATGCCATAACGCCTCAGAATAAAAGCGTCGAATTTTATGTTCTGTCCACATTTTCCGATGTCGGGGCTTTCCAGCAATGGTTTCAAAAATTTAATTATGCGGCTGTGGCGAGTGAAATCTTCCGGCTCTGTATTTGATAATGATTTTTTTTCTGTTGCAAACAATTCAATTGGCTGCCGGATTTCGAGTTTGGCAATAGAATCGAATAAGCTTGATTGAAGCGGCTTATCAGGTTCATTACTACTTGATATGTCGCTATCAATAACATTTTCCGAAGATAGCGGCACATAATAAGCCTTGCCTTCTTGCACTGATAGCGATATTCCGACAATTTCGCAACTTGTTCTGTCCAAAGAACTAGTTTCAGTATCAACAGCCAGCAGAGACGCTTTCCACAGTTCTTCCATCATCTCGCTGAATTTCAGCAGTGAATCGACAAGAATATACTCATGCTTAACCTCCGAAATCCGCTCCGGCTCTTTATCTTCCTCAACGCTCACGACCTGAACCGCCTCGCCGGCAGCAAACTTTGCCTTCAGAGCCTTTTCTTTCCATCGAAGTCGCAATGAATTAAAGCCAAGTTCGGCAAATAGCTTGTCCAGCTCTTCATAATTAGGCATTTTTAAGCTTAAATCGCTTAATTCGATATTTAGCGGCACATCGATATCGATTGTAACCAGCTTAAGCGCCAAAAATGCGCTGCTGCGGTCGGCTTCGAGCTTTTTCCTTGTCGTAAGCGAGCTGATTTCGGGCAGATGCTCATAAAGACCGGTAAGGCTGCCGTATTTTTGAATCAACGGTATTGCGGTCTTTTCGCCAATTCCGGCAACGCCTTTAATGTTATCCGACGTATCGCCGATGAGCGCCAAAACATCGATTACTTGTTCGGGCAAAACACCGAATTTTTTGTTAACGCCGCTGTAGTCAATGATTTCGAAGTCTTCAGCTGATTTCTGAGTTGGTTTAAGAATCTTGATATTATCGTCGACAAGTTGGTAAAAATCCTTGTCGCTTGTAACGCATGCAACCTCGATACCTTTCCTGGAAGCCGCTTTGGCGAGTGTTCCGATAATATCGTCCGCTTCGTAACCCGGTAACTCGATTTGCGGAATGCCGAGATAATCAATCAAGGATTTAATTCTGGCAAGCTGCGGTACGAGTTCTTCGGGAAAAGCGTCGCGATTAGCCTTATACTCGGGATAAATCTTGTGGCGGAAAGTCGGCTGCTGCACATCGAAAGCTACTGCGATTGCGCTCGGATTCTCTTTCTCGAGCAGTGTCGTGATGATATTTGTAAACCCAAAAACTGCGCCGGTCGGTTCGCCTAATGCTGACTTCAAACCGGAGCGGCTCAAGGCATGGTAAGCCCTGAAAACAAGCGCCATTCCGTCAATCAAGTATAATTTTTCCATCGGAGTTTTCTTAAAGAAATGAACGGAAATAATTGCAGAATTTGTATGAAAAAGCAAACCCCATGCGGTTTTACATGAGGTTTGCCTAAGATTGATTTTTTAAAGCATCTTGTCCAAATCGTTTTGAATATCGACGATTCTGCTGCGGATTTCCTCGATATTCGAGTTCTTATCTTTGATACGAGCCTCAATAGACTCGATGATTTCGACAATTTCCTTGTAAGCTTCGGGATTTTCATCTTCGACGGTCTTGGCGAGCTTTTCGCGTTGATATTCAAGCGAACGGACGTCCCAGCCAATAGAATCTTCAAGCCGTTCAATCTTGTTTTCAAGATTTTGCTTGATCGAAGTTAATTTATCAAGCTTTTCCTTATTGATTCGTTCGCGATGTTCTTTGCGTTTGTTATCAAAAGCCGCAAAGGATTGACGCACCCTCGTAAATAGCTCCTGCCTGTGTTCTTTGCGCAGGCGTAGCAATTTGATTTCGCTTTGAATAGCGATTAATTTTTCACGGTTCAATGCAAAATCGGTAGTATTTTCGATATCATCCGAAACTGCATCGAGTTTTTCAGTCAACTTTTGGTAATTTTCTGCGCTTTCGTTATCGAATGACTGCATTTCGACAGTCTGACGCTCATTAATATCATTAAAAGCGGCACGGATTCTTTCGTAAAGCTCGTCGCGCTGCTCTCTTTTTAATTTCAAGTTTTTTATAACATTTTGCGCATTAATCAAAGCTTCGCGGGCTTGTTTGAAAATTTCAGCCTGCTTAGCGAACTCGATAGCCGCATTCACAGTCTCGTTGACTTGTGCGAAGTTTTCGTTGGCTTCTTTTTCGAAAATCTCACGCTCGGCTCTCTGGCGCTCATTCAAACGCTCGAAGGCATTCTGAATTTGCGAAAACAACTCTTCGCGATGCTCCTTTTTCAGTTTCAATCCTTTAAACTCGCCCTGTGCCTTGATTAATGCCTCACGAGCTTGGTTAAAATTAGCGCAGCCATCGGCAAATAACACTGCCTGTTGCACTATGGGTTTTAAATTGAAATAATTCTCACTGCATTCCATCTCGTAGCGCTCCCATTCCTGCGATTGGCGGATGTTTAAGCTTTCGAATGCGGCAATAAGCCTTGAGCTTAGCTCATCGTGGTTTTCCCTGCGAAGTTTCGAGCTGACAAGCTCGTTTTGCAGCGCTACAAGCATTTCTCGAGATTTTCTAAAATCATTCGAATTGTCAACCTCGGCAAGAGTTGCATCAATTTTTTCTTTTATCGAGACTAACTTTGAAGTATATTCTTCTTCATTTTTCTTGTTTTGTTGGCTTTGACGATTATTTAAATCTTCGAGCATCGTGTTTAAGCGCTCGACAAGTCCGGAAAAGTCATCCTGCTCAAGGTTTGCGGTTTTCAAAGTATTGATAGCATCACGCAAAATATTTCGAGCCGATTTTAAATCGTTAATGTTGCCCGCATCTGCAAGACTTTGCTCGACCATATCCTTCATATCAGCTAATAAATCGGCGTAACCGTATTTTTCGAAGGAAGCATGCGGAAACGCAAAGCGTTTTACATGATAAACATTGTCCGAAAGAAGTTTTGATTGAATCGAATGTTGACATACATTGCAAAGCATCGTCAATTCTTCATGAATGGAGTTAGGTTCGTCGTTTGCGGTTTTCGAAAGCGCAATAAAATGTTTATCGCCATTAAGCGAAGGCGAATCGAATACTTTTCCGCAAAGCGCGCATAGTCCTTTTTGACGTTGAAACACTTCAGTCATTGTTTGGTTGGCAGTTTCCAATTTTTTCACCACATATAGTAAATATAAACAAGTAAATACATGAACTTGCAATATATCAATTATTGAGAATAAAAAAAAGCAGAGTTCAATATTTAATTGAAACTGAAATGATGGCTCATCGGGCTTTAACAGAAAAAACGTTCGGTGAGTCAATATTGAAGACTATAGGCGGCAAGGATTTCGAAATTGTCCTACTATCGAGCGACGATGCAGCCCGCATCAA
>CAYLSY010000032.1:0-12787 GCA_964386275.1 uncultured Hyphomicrobiales bacterium | reverse complement strand
AAAAACCATGAATCCTTCATTCGCACGGGCATTTAAAAAGTATATAAACTACATATCAAAAGAAAAGGGGCTTTCGGACAAAACTAGGCAATAATATCAACATGATTTGGAGTCATATTTTTCGTTTTTAGAATTGCTTGGCGTCAATAGTATTAACTCAATAACTCAAGAAAATGTGTCAGCCTTTATCAGCGAATTGACTGAAATTGGTTTGGCTGCATCGAGCCGTTCGCGTTGTCTTTCATCGTTGCGTAGTTTTCATAAGTTTTTGATAACCGAAGGGCTTTCCCAAAGTGACCCATCGGAAACCGTCGATTTGCCAAAAATTCGCCGGAAACTCCCCGAACCGCTTACTTATGATGAAATCAGCATTATACTCGAAGGTATCGATACTCAAAATCCAGCGGGAATCAGAAATCGAGCTATTCTTGAAACACTGTATGCATGCGGTTTGAGAGTCTCCGAGCTAATAAATTTAAAGCAAAGGGATATAATAGCCGATGCCGGAATAGTCCGCGTCTTCGGCAAAGGCTCGAAAGAACGCTTGGTGCCGATTTGCGAATCGGCTCTTTTTTGGATTGACGAATACAAGCTGAAAACACGGCATTTATTCATTAAACTCGGCGGCTCATCTGACATTTTATTTCTGAATCAACGCGGGAGCGCTCTTTCGAGGATGGGAATATGGAAAATCATCCGCCAAGCCGTCTCCGATGCCGGAATTGATAAGGAAGTCCATCCGCATACATTCCGTCATTCATTTGCGACTCATTTGCTCGAAGGCGGCGCCGACTTGCGGGCAGTACAAGAAATGCTCGGTCATGCCGATATTTCAACAACCCAAATATATACGCATCTCGACAATGACTATCTGAAAGAAGTTCATCGCTCTTTCCATCCGAGAGGGAAATAATAAAAAAAGTGATTATGACATTTTTGCAATTTTTTCGAAAGCAAGCAGCGCAACCGCTATAACTTCTGTCATATTGTAATACTTATACCCTGCGAGTCTGCCGATAAAAAGCGTGTTCGGTTCAATTTTTTTTGCTTCCTGAACATATTTCGTAAATAACTCATGATTTTTTTGTTGAGGAATCGGATAATATGGCTCATTGCGGGTTTGAACGTATTGCTCGGGAAATTCGCGGGCAATAATCGTTCGAGCGGAATTATTATGGTAAAAATGTTTGAATTCGGTAATTCTCGTATATTCGTGTTCATTGGGATAATTTACTTGCGCCGTTTCCTGAAAGTATTGTTCATTGCGGGTTTCGAACTCAAAACTCAAGCTGCGATATGGCAATGCGCCATACATGTAATCAAAATATTCGTCGATTGCACCTGTGTATATTAAATTTTTATATTTAATGGAGTCTTTCACTTTAAAAAAATCAGTGTTCAATGCGACTTCGATGTTTTTATGAGCAAGCATATTTTCGAAAATCTTAGTATAACCCAGTTTCGGCATGGCTTGGAAAGAATCTCGAAAATACCTGTCGTCGCGGCTCAACGAGACCGGCACTCGCGACATCACGGTATAATCAAGCTCAGTCGGTTGCAAACCCCATTGCTTAACGGTATAACCGTAAAATACTTTTTCGTAAATGAACTCGGCAAGCTGCTTCAGGAGCGGTACATTAACTTCGAGGAGTTTAATAATTGGAATATTCAAACCTTTGGGATAGCGCTCCAACAGCTGTTTTTGTATTTCCTTGGCTTGTTTCGTTGGAAATAACATATCAATTGAGTTGAAATTGAAGGGTATCGGGACTTTGATTCCTTCAATAACGGCTAAAACCTTGTGTTCATAGGGTATCCAATCGGTAAAACCAGATAAATAGTCCCGAACTTTTTCTGAATTGGTATGGAAAGCATGAGGCCCGTATTTATGAATAAGAATCCCATTATCATCCGAGAAATCATAGCAATTGCCGCCGATATGACTGCGCTTGTCGATAATAAGTATTTTTTTATCGAGGCAATTTGCGAGTCTTTCGGCGATTACTGCGCCAGAAAAACCCGCTCCGACTATTAAATAATCATATATCATTTTTTGAATGCATTCATTACTTCTTGAATTTGTATTGTTTTAAAAGCAAGGTTTAACGCAAGATACAGCAATGCCGTTACAATAATTGAAATAATCGTCAAGCCAGTCGTCATCAATAGTAAATACCCACAAACGCAAGCGATTGCAATAATCAATAAAAATTTAAAGAATTGATAAGTATGATGGATACCTGATTCCTTCAGAAAATATTTTGAAATGGCGACAGAAAACACAACTTCGGTTATTATTGTTGCAATAGCTGCTCCTTTTGGTCCCCAAAGAGGAACCAATATGAAGTTAAAAGCAATACAAACCGTTCCCGAAACAAATGTCGCCAGCATTGCCTGCTTTTCTTTGCCCCAAGCAATCAAAGTTGGGAAATAGGACATATTCAGATTGACGAAAATTGAGGAAATAGTTAAAATCCTTAAAATTTCTGCAGTCTCAGCATATTCAGCTCCGAAAGCTATTCCAGTCCAGAAATTCGGGAATGTAATCAACATGCCGGTAACGAAATTACCGACAAATAAATTCAATTTACAGTATTTCAAAGATATTTTCTGTTTCTCAGCTAATGTTTCAGCACGAGAAAGCGAAGGATAAAAAGAATTCTGAATAATTACAACCGGAATCACCGTAAGCAGATAAATTTTGAACGCAGCAAAAAAATAACCGACTTCGACCTCAGAGCGAAAAGCTGTTAAAAGTGTTAGATGCAGGTTATTAACGAGTAAAACAACAATATTGGATATGAAAATCGGAGCGCCGGTTTTAATTAGCTTGAGCCAGTGCTTATAATCGCTGTTGATAATGGAGCTTTTATTCTTCCTGATGTAATATAATAGCATCCATATGGAATTAAGCATCAAAGAGCCGGTTAAAATCGACATCGCAAGTGCCGTATCATATCTGCCGGAAACGAATAGCACAACACCCAATAGATTTAACAAACATGTAATTATTTGTCTTAGGGCAATCACGTGCATCTGTTCCAATGCCTGATAAAGCCAATCTATTAATAAAGCTTGAGCGAAAATATTGAAACCGCAAATCAATATTACAGTTTTTGTTTCAGGCGGTTTATCAATAAAAAGGACAAGGATAATTAAAGCAAAATAAGCGATAAAACCGAGCAATAAACGGATAGATACAATAGATTGAAGATACTTATGAGCCAAGTCTCTTGATTTGGACACATCGCGCGTGCCGATTGCATTCAAGCTGAATGTGCTAAAAAGAACGAAATATGCAACAATTGAATTAGCCGAACCAATAATACCGAAACCTTCGGGCAAAAGCATTCTGCCAAGGTAAGCGGTAGTAATGAATGTTAAACCTTTATTGGCAAATTCCGCTAATGAAAGTGAAAATAAGTTCTTGAGTATTCTATTGGGCTCGTACATCTATTTTTGTTGTACCGGTTGCTGTTTTATTATTTATTACTGAAATTGGCTTCGATTATTTCATCGACGAGCCTGTATGTTTCACTCAATACATCATTTAAAATAATATGGTCGAAAGTTTTTGATTTATTCATCTCCATTAGCGAGCGAGAAATACGTCTCATCACTTCTTCTTCGTTTTCGGAAAGTCGCTTCCGCAGGCGTTCTTCCAGTACTTGAATGCTTGGCGGCGAAATAAAGACCAGAATTGTATCGTTCGGATAAGAACGCTGCAAAGACAGAGCGCCATTGACGTCAACATCGAATAGCAACATTTCGTTTGACGAGGAATTAATTACCCTTTCGATTTCGCTATGCAAAGTACCGTAATAATTGCCGAAAATTTCTTAGTATTCGACAAAGGCGCCTTCCGCAATTTTCCGTTCGAATTGCTCGCGAGTAAGGAAGAAATAGTCTTTACCGTCGATTTCATCACGTCTTGGCTGACGTGTAGTCGCCGATATTGAAAAGCGGATAAAGGGATACTTCGTCAGCAAATACTTTGCAACGGTTGTCTTTCCGCCGCCGCTCGGCGAGGACATTACCAAAAGCTTTTTCATGATTTATCCATTCAATTACTTTTATTTCAAATAAATTATTTACAAAAATACAAAAGACGCATTGAAGACCGATAATATTTAATAAATAGATTTAAATAAAAATCGTCTATACTTTTTTATATAAAAAAACTTGGTTAAGATTAATGATTCAACTGCTTAAGAAATTATTCGGCACAAAACACGAAAAAGACGTTAAAGAGCTTCAGCCGATAGTTGCTGAAATTAATAGAATTTACGAAACCATGCACGGATTAAGCGACGAAGAAATACGCGCTAAAACCGACGAATTCCGTGCTGCAATCAAAGAATGTACCAAAGAATTAGATGAGGAATACGAAACACTTTCGAATCGTCTAAAAACCGAAGCGCTCAATGCAGCAGACACTTTCGATATAAAGGACAGAATTAAATCGCTCGACAAGCAAATCCACGAAACAATAGAAGCGAAATTAAACGAATTGCTTCCTGAAGCTTTCGCAACGGTTAAACAAGCCTGCAAACGGCTTGCCGACAGTCGCCATCATTACGAATATACCGGTTTGTCGGCAGTATGGGATATGGTTCCATACGACGTGCAGTTAATCGGCGGCATTGTATTGCATCAGGGCAAAATATCAGAAATGGCTACGGGCGAAGGCAAAACGCTGGTAGCAGTTTTGCCGCTATACTTAAATTCGCTTGCAGGAAAAGGTGTTCATCTTGTTACAGTTAACGATTATCTTGCAAAACGTGATGCTGAATGGATGATGCCCGTATTCAATTTCCTCGGTGTTAGCGTCGGCTCTATTCAAACAAATCAGGACGGTGAACTCCGCAAGAAACTCTATAACATGGATATTACTTACGGCACGAACAACGAATTCGGTTTCGATTATCTCCGCGACAACATGGTCGTCGAAATGGACCAGATGGTTCAACGCGGGCATTGGTATGCAATCGTTGACGAGGTCGATTCCGTGTTGATTGACGAAGCTCGAACGCCGTTAATCATTTCAGGTCCCGTCGGACATGCTTCTGACCAAAAGTTCGACGAGATGGAGCCTCGTGTTCGACGTCTTGTCGATGCCCAAAATAAGCTAATCAACCAGATTACAAGCGAAATCTCCAAATTATTAGAAGGGAATACCAAAGAAGAGCGAGAGTTGGTCGGTTTATATCTTCTGCGCTCCTATCGCGGTTTTCCGAAGCATAAGAAGTTAATGAAATTTCTGCAGGACCCCGATTTGCAGAGATTAATGAAGGAAACTGAATTGAACTATCTTCGCGACCAAGGCTCTCGGATGCACGAAGTCGACGAAGAGTTATTCTATACAATCGACGAAAAAAATCATCAGATCGACATATCCGAAAAAGGTCGTCAGTTGCTTTGCTCCAGCCAGGAAGACCCCGATATGTTCCTTTTACCGGATATTGCGACCGAACTTAGCGCTTTGGAAATTCGAGAAGATATTACACCTGAGCAAAAACAAGCGCGTATCGACGAGCTTAACCTGCTTTACTCCGAACGAAGCGATAGAATACATACAGTTTCCCAGCTGTTGCGAGCTTACTCGCTATATGAAAAAGATGTTGAATATGTAGTTCAAGACGGAAAAATCATGATAGTCGACGAGTTCACCGGACGTATTCTCGATGGCCGCCGCTACAGCGAAGGTCTGCACCAAGCAATCGAAGCAAAGGAAAAGGTTAAAGTTGAGCGCGATACTCAAACACTCGCAACAGTTACGCTGCAAAATTATTTCCGTCTTTACAAAAAGCTCGCAGGTATGACTGGTACTGCCGAAACCGAAGCCGGCGAATTCGAGAAAATTTACAACCTTGATTGCGTCGTAATTCCGACGAACAGGAAAATAATTCGCGAAGACAAAGACGACTTGATTTTCAAGACCAAACGCGAAAAATATAATGCCATAATTGCAGAAATTCAAAAAGAATTAAAAAATAATCGAGCCGTGCTTGTCGGCACAACCAGCGTTGAAGTGTCCGAATTGCTAAGCAAGATGCTCAAACGCGCCGGCGTTCAACATAACGTGTTAAATGCGAAGCATCACCAAAAAGAAGCCGAAATTGTTCAAAACGCCGGAAAGAAAGGCGCAGTAACAATTGCAACAAACATGGCTGGCCGCGGAACGGACATCAAGCTTGACCACGAAGTGAAGGCTAACGGCGGACTCGCCATTATTGGCAGCGAACGCCATGATGCTCGCCGTATCGACCGCCAATTGCGCGGACGCGCCGGACGCCAAGGCGACCCAGGTTCGTCTCAATTTTTCATTTCTTTGGAAGATAATTTGATGAGGCTTTTCGGCGGAGAGCGCATTGCAGGCGTTATGCAGGGCTTGAAAATTCCGGAAGGCGAGCCGATTCAGCATTCCATGATTACTAAATCGGTCGAACGCGCACAAAAGAAGGTCGAAGAAAACAACTTCGGCATTCGCAAGCGTTTGCTCGAATACGACAACGTTATGAACATGCAGCGCGAAGCAATTTATGGTCGCCGTCGCAACGCTTTGCGCGGAGAACGTCTCAAAGGCGAGCTTTTCGATTACATCGAAGACATTGCCGCTGATTGGTATGAGCAATACAAGCCGGAAAAAGACTTGAAAGGATTGAAAAATGCTGTTCGCTCGCTACTACTAAGTGATTTGCGAATGACTGACGATGAATTCGAAAAAATATCGCTCGAAGAGTGCGTCGAAAAAATCGTCGAAGCCGCCGACGAGTTCTATAAACGCAAAGAAGAAATGCTCGGTTCGGAATTTATGGGACAGCTCGAAAAAATTGCCGTTTTGCAGACAATCGACGAGAAATGGCGCGAACACCTGCGCGAGATGGACGATATGAAAGAAGGCATCCACCTTCGCGCTTATGGACAAAAAGACCCACTGCTCGAATACAAGCGCGAAGCGTCGAACTTATTTCTTGACCTTATAAAAACAATCAACAGAGAATCTGTTTCTTTTGCATTCAAGTATTTTCCACGAATAGTCGAGCGCGATAGCCGCCACCGTCAACCTTCTCCTGCTGAGAAAAGGACACCGCCCGAAGCCATGCCGCGTATGCGCACATCTTCGTCTAGCGCTTCGCCAATGAATTTTTCATATTCATCGACGGAAGTTCCTTCATTCGTTACATCAGGAGGAGCCACGCATACTCAGGAAGATGTTGGGGGCAGAGTTGCTGTCAAAACTTACCGGAAATCCGAGCCGACAGTTGGTAGAAACGACCCCTGTCCTTGCGGCAGCGGCAAGAAATACAAAAATTGCCATGGGAGAAATCAAGGAGCATGATAGTTGCCGACAATATCAAGAGTTATTTTCCGAAAATAAATCTTAATGATTTCGACTACAATTTGCCACCGTGGTTAATAGCAGAGCATCCGCTCGAAGTTCGCTCCCAAAGCCGATTAATGGTGGTTCATCGAAAAAAATCGATTATTGAGCATAGAACATTCGTGGAATTGCAAGAAATACTCGAACCCGGTTCGATGCTTGTTGTCAATGATTCCAAAGTAATTGCTGCTCGATTAAACTTTTTTAAAGAATCCGGTGGCAGCGTAGAAGTTTTTTGTCTTTCGCCCATCGAACCCTCAAGCAACCCGCAAATTGCGCTGCAGGCAAAGAATTCGTGTATATGGAATTGTCTTGTCGGCGGCAAAAGGGTATACGAAGGCATGATTCTATCTGCTTATATCGAAAAATTCGATACGATATTATATGCCAAAGTTCTCGAAAAGAAATATTCGAATGCAGTAATTCAGTTTTACTGGCATCACGATTCGATTGAATTCGGGGATATACTTGGTTCATCTGGCGTAGTGCCTCTTCCGCCTTATATACATAGAGCGGCGACAGAAAAGGACAAGACTACTTACCAAACGGTTTATGCCCAACACGAAGGCTCGGTAGCCGCTCCCACTGCCGGTTTACATTTTTCTCAAGAGATACTCGATTCGATTGAACAAAGGAATATCAAAATTGAAAAACTTACTTTACACGTTGGCGCCGGCACTTTTCAGCCTGTTAAAAACGATGATGTTACTCACCACGATATGCACAGCGAACGGTTTGTCATTGCCGCCGATACCGTCGAATCTCTTTTAAAGCATTTGCAAAGCAGACCCAAACGCCAAATAACCGCTGTTGGCACCACTTCGGCTAGAAGCCTCGAAACGCTTTACTGGCTTGGTTTTAAATAAATATCGAATATTCTACAAAATGATTTGACATTAAATCAATATGAACCTTATTATTTTTCGAGTCAGTCGAAAAAAATGCTGAAAGTTGCGACAGCGCTGGAACCACTTCTTGAATGGCTCTCAAAGCGGAATTTAAAGCAAACATTTGCCGATACATCCTTATTCATTGTTCCGGGTTATAAATTCAGGATGATAAATTCTCTCGTAACAAACTTCCATATTCCGAAAAGCACTCTGGTACTGCTTGTTGCGGCATATTTAGGAAAAGACCTTTGGCAGAAAAGCTATGAAGAGGCAATAGCTCATAATTACAGATTTCTAAGCTACGGCGATTGCACTTTTCTGACTGATTAGCGGCATCTGTAGTTCAATTTGTCAACTTTATAATGCAAATAAATGTTGTGAAAAAAAGCGTTTCCATATCAAATATTGTTGATAAGCTAAAAACGACAGAGCTATACTCGGTTTTTGTAGATTTCCAGACAAACAGGGAGCGTTTACTGAAAGTGAAGCACTTGGCAGGCTCCTTGAAAGCATTGGCAGTGGTGGCTGCATTCGGAAATTATGGCGGAAAAATATTGATAGTTGCCCCAAACGTTGATGATGCCGAAAAGTGGCACTCCGACTTGCTTAAGCTGTTTAACGAAGAACGTCTATCGTTGCTTGTTGAACCTCGGATGCAGATTCGCTCACGTGTTGAAAACCTTGATGAACCAGTCGTATGGTTAATAGACGGCTTATCGAAGATGCAAAAAACAAGTAACGCAATTGCCGTTACGACTCCCGAAATATTCTCATTACCTTTACCGGCTCCAGACAACATAGAACAGCATCGCGTTCGACTTAAAACAGGCGAAGAAATTGATTTTCTCGATTTCATCAACGGAATGATGTTGAATGGATTCGAGCGGCGTGAATTTGTTTCGTCTCATGGCGAAATATCGATTCGTGGCGGAATCGTCGATATTTATCCGGTAAGCTGGAACAACCCGCTCCGAATCGAGTTCTTCGAGAATACAATTGAATCGATAAGGGCGTTCGACCCGCTTTCGCAACGTAGCATTCAACATTATGACGAAATTGAGTTTATCGGCAATGTTTTTCATCAATCCGATTTCATTGAAAACCCGCAACTACTGAGCTTTTTCGATAATAATTCAATCATCATAATCGATTCGCCCGAAGAAATTGAGCAAAGTGAATTTAGCATTGAACAAGCCTATAAATTTAAGACCATAGAACTGAACCCGACTTTAGACGGCGTAACATTTATAAAATCGGTGCAGCAGCCAAGTTTTCAAATATCGATTCAGAAATTTGCCGAGGAATTGAACGAGCTTGCTGTTCAAGGTTATGAGCTGTACTTGTCTGCCGAAGGGAGAATCCATCTGGAGCGTTTTCGCGACTTAGTTGTCAATGCTCTAAGTGTTTTCCATGAAAAAAATTCTGAAAGCGAGCGTCTCGTTCTTGAACCACAGAGCGTTTTGGGACAAATAACCTGGACCGACAGCGCTCTTTGCGCTGGTTTTATTTCATCGGATTTGAAAATCGCCGCATTTACGGAGCATCAGATTTTTAATCGGCAGCGATTGATTTCAACTAATCGCAGAACAAAATCGGAAGACAAAATCTCGCTGCAGGAGCTGCGCAGCCTTGCCATCGGTGATTATATTGTGCATGAGGACAAGGGTATCGGCAAATTCGACGGTTTTCAAACGATTAAGATGGGAGGAAATGCCCAAGATTGTGTCCGGTTGCTGTTTGCCGAAGGCGACGTGCTTTATGTTCAATTGAATTTCATTCATAAGCTTCAAAAGTATTCCGCTCAAGAAGGCGTCCAGCCGAAGCTTTCGAAACTCGGCTCAACCGAATGGATACGCCGGAAATCACGCGCCAAGAAGCGTTTGAAGGACATTGCGCGGGAATTGATTAAACTTTACGCCGAGCGAAAAATGCAGCCGGGCTTTGCATTTCCGTCGGACACGCTCTGGCAGAAGGAATTCGAAGCTTCTTTCATTTATGAGGACACACCGGACCAAGCAGCTTCGACATCTGACGTAAAAAAAGATATGGAGTCCGAAACGCCTATGGATAGGCTTGTTTGCGGCGACGTAGGTTTCGGCAAGACAGAAGTTGCGCTGCGTGCAGCATTCAAAGCTGTTCAAGCCGGAAAGCAAGTAGCCATGCTCGTTCCGACAACTATTCTAGCGCAGCAACACTTTACTACTTTTTCCGATAGACTTAGGCGCTATCCGGTTATTGTCGAATCGCTCTCGCGTTTACGCTCTGCAAAAGACCAAAAGGTAGTGCTGCAGAAGCTTAGCGAAGGAAAAGTCGATATTTTAATTGGCACACATAGAATTTTAAGCAAGGATATTGTTTTTCACGACCTTGGGCTATTAATAATTGATGAGGAGCAGCGTTTTGGTGTCGGGGCAAAGGAGAAGCTGCGTCAGATGCGAGTTTCAGTCGATACTTTGACATTAACAGCAACTCCGATTCCACGAACACTGAACTTTTCGCTGATGGGCGCCCGCGACATGAGCGTCATCGAAACTCCGCCTCGAAACAGAGTTCCGATTCATACCGAAATCATAGAGTGGAAGCCGCAATTGATTAAAAATGCCATAATGCGTGAAATCGAGCGCAATGGGCAGGTGTTTTTCGTCAGCGACCGTGTCGACGACTTGGATAAAATCAGGATGGATTTGCAAATGCTGCTCCCTACAATACGTTTCGGGATTGCGCATGGGCAAATGACCGGCAAGGAACTCGAGTCGGTGATGGATAAGTTCATTTCGAAAAAAATCGATGTGCTTGTTGCGACTAAAATTATCGAGTCCGGACTTGACATTCCGAATGCTAATACGATAATAATCAATCGCAGTCATCATTTCGGGCTTGCCGAGCTTTATCAATTGCGTGGACGCGTTGGCAGAAGCAATCTTCAGGCATTTTGCTATCTGATAGTGCCGCCAGTTAAAACAATTTCGACGCAAAGCCTTCGCAGGCTGCAAGCTATCGAAGAATTTACCGATTTAGGAAGCGGCTTTCAGCTATCGATGCGGGATTTGGAAATTCGCGGCGCCGGAAACCTGCTTGGGCCAGAGCAAAGCGGCTATATCAATGAAATCGGATTCGACCTTTACCAAAAAATTCTCAACGAGGCTGTCGCAGAACTAAAATCGGAAGAATTCAGTGAACTATACAAGGAAAAGAAAGAAACGGCAACTAAACGCTTCAGAAACGATGATATGTTAATTGAAATTGATTCTGATGCATTTATTCCTCCGGACTATATTCGCAGCGACACAGACAGGTTCTTGTTCTACAAACGGCTCTACAACACTTCATCGAACGATGAAATTTTGAATCTGCTCGATGAAATCAAAGACCGTTACGGCAAAATTCCACGCGAGCTGCATAACCTCGTAATTGTCGTCAAAACAAGAATGAACGCCGCTCCTTTGGGCTTCGAAAAGCTGCTGCTGAAGCGTAATATGCTTGTTGCCGAGCTTCCCGGACAGGAAAACAAGGAGTATTACGAAAGCATTTTTCCAGCTTTATCGGAATATTTGCAAGACGAGCCTAGTTCACGATTCTATCAAAAAGGTAGAATTCTTTACCTCGAAATCGGCTGCAGCTCTTATAATCACGCAATTGAAATTTTATGGAAAATGAAAAAAACGGTTGAAACGGCGGACTTATGATTGAACAAAAATATATTGACGAAATGATTATTCTTTCGCTCGAATCCAGTAGTAAAAGCTGCTCTGCTGCGCTTTCTCAAGGCAATAAGCTCATTGCAGAATATTCCGTTTTCGGTTTAAATATTCACGATAAATTATTGGCTGAATTTGCCAAACGATTGCTTGACGACAACGGTATCACAATTAATGAACTAAGCGCTGTAGCCGTTTCCGCAGGCCCCGGCTCTTACACAGGATTGCGTATTGGCGCGGCAATCTCCAAAGGGGTATGTTACGGCGGCAAACCCAAACTTATAGCCGTGCCGACGGCAATGGCTCTGGCTGCAGCTTTTCGTTATTCAGCCATTGAATTTGGAATTTTAAAAATTGCCGTATTGCTGCATTCTCACAAAGAATTATTCTTTAGAATTGAATATGACACTGAATTGAATACTATTGAGGAATTAAACGTTCTAAGTCTCGATGAGTTGAATAGAACTGACTTTTCGACATATTTAGTAATAAGTAACTCGGATATTTCCAACATATCGGCTAAGAAGCTCATACATACTGAATTGAAAGCATCGTACATAGCAAATACAGCTACTATACTTGCTTTGAAAGATGATTACGTTGAACCGGAATCGTTTTTGCCGCTTTACGGCCAAGAATTTATGCCTAAGCCTAAGTCTAAATGATTTAATAATCAAATTTTTTCCAAAATCAATATGGTATTTGCATAAAGTGGCGATTTCAACAATATCAAATGAAAACATTTTGGATTAAAAAAAAGTGGCGTTTGCCACTTATCAAGCGTAAAAATGTGAATTAAAAGAAACACGCGCATA
>CAYLSY010000031.1:0-13145 GCA_964386275.1 uncultured Hyphomicrobiales bacterium | reverse complement strand
AAAAGAAGAAGATAATTTCAAAGGTCTATATACAAAAATTTCTAATTCCTATTTCCTATTTCCTATTTCCTAATTTCTAATTCCTAATTCCTAATTTCTAATTCCTAATTCCTAATTTCTAATTCCTAATTTCTAATTCCTAATTTCTAATTTCTAATTTCTAATTCCTAATTCCTAATTCCTAATTCCTAATTAATCTCAGCCACCTGTTGCGGCGCGATGCAACTTGACTTCGACTTTTTCTTCGAGTCCGGCATAGTATTCGCGTAGTATAGCAAGGACTTCAGGACGGCTGAATTCTTTAGGCACGTCGCCGCCTTCGCTGAGGCTCTTGCGAAGAACTGTGCCTGAAAGCAATAAGCGGTCTTCTTTTGTATGGGGGCAGGTCTTCATCGAAGCCATACCGCCGCACTTGTAGCACCAGAACGTCCAGTCGATTTTGAGCGGCTTGCAAAGCAAAGCGCCGTCCCAAAGTTCGTCGAAAATGTCTTGTGCTTCGAAGGGGCCATAGTAATTGCCGACACCGGCATGGTCGCGGCCGATAATCATATGGGTGCAGCCGAAGTTTTGGCGGAACAAAGCGTGGAGCAATGCTTCGCGCGGACCGGCATAGCGCATGTCGAGCGGATAGCCGCCTTGGAGTGCGGTATCTTTGACGAAGTAGTGTTCAACCAATGTGTCGATGCACTTTACACGAACGTCGGCGGGTATGTCGCCGGGTTTCAGTTTGCCGACCAATTGATGGATATAGAGTCCGTCGCTAACTTCCAATGCGATTTTTGCAAGATATTCGTGCGAACGGTGCATTGGGTTGCGCAATTGCAATGCTGCGATGGTCTTCCATCCTTTTTCGGCGAAAATGGCGCGGCTTTCAGCCGGACGCTGGTAAACACCTTTGAATTCTTCGGGGAAAGTGGCTTCCGATAGGACTTTCACCGGACCGGCGAGGTTGACTTCGAGTTGGTCCATAACCATTTTGACGCCCGGATGTTCGGGGTCATTGGTTTTGTAAACGTGCTTGCATTCGAATTCTTTGTCGATTGAATACTTTTCTTCTACTTTCATTGTTGCCATGATTTCGTTGTATTCTGTCGAAAAGAGGGCAATTTCTTCGCCGATTGCGATTGAGTCGGCTGTGGCTTTGTCGGTCGATAGTGTTACGGGGATTGGCCAAAAGAGTCCGTTCATTGACGGCATTTTCATATCGGCGCAGACCGATTTCCAGTCTTCGCTACCCATGAAGCCGCGTAACGGAGTGAATCCGCCGATTCCGAGCATGATTAAATCACCGGTTTCGCGGCTTGTAATATTGATTTTCTTCAAACCGGCAGCTTTGGCTTTTTCGGCTTCGAGTTCTGCGCCCTTCAAGAGCAATTCGATTAACTCGGGACTGCCGTGTGGTTGGATAAGTTTCGACTTTTCCATTTATTCTCCTAAATTATGGATATAAATTTGAGATGTCATTGATTTAGTGCAATATTATATAAATACTATTCTAAAATCAATTTTAAAGGAAAGTTTGTAATCTATGTGTGGCAAAATAACTGCTTGATATGTATTAAGTTAGGCAAGACTAAAAAACAAACTCCCCTTGAATACTATGTTTAGGTAAATGATATAGAAAATTAAAATTGACAAAAAAACACAGGTTTTACAAAAGGAAGGTTGTGCTTTTTTACTTCGAGATTGATTCATTAATTATGATGTAAATGCAAATTGATAATGAAATTGAACGTCGCTGGCATCGCGAAGCTTAAGCTCATTAAAACACTGAACGCGCCGAGATAACGTCAATTAATTTTTATGGAAGGAAAAATTGGATTTATCTCATAAAATACAAACAAAACTCAAACATCCACTCCCCGGAATCGAAGCATTCATGCGCCTTTGTCCAATGCTCGAAGGTGAGCCTTATCGACCATTCGAAGTCGACCCCAACGCTAAACGCAGCGCCGTACTAGTATTGTTACTCGATACTCATGATATCGAAGAATCAGAAGTATTGCTGACGCTTCGCAGTTCGAACCTTCATTTTCATAAGGGACAAATCAGCTTCCCCGGCGGACGTTGCGAACAGGAAGAAACCCCTGAAGACACAGCTTTACGCGAAGCCGCCGAAGAAACTGACCTGAACTCACATTCCGTTAAGATTCTTGGCAGGCTCTCTGAACTCTACATACCTCCATCAAATTCAGTTGTAACCCCAGTTGTCGGAATAATTGCACAAAAGCCATTTTTATCTCCAAATGAAACGGAAGTAGAAGAGATTTTTTGGCTTCCTCTTAAAAAAATCATCGACTTGCAAACGATTCGCCGCGAAACATGGACGTTCGGCTCGCAGAGAGTGGACGTGCCTTTTTGGAATATCGGCAAGCCTGCGCCACTCTGGGGCGCAACCGCTATGATATTGAGTGAATTGTTGGCTTTATTCGAGATTTGAAGCCGAAACACAAGGCGTTTTTTTTATTCATTGATTCGTTTTGATTAAATCAACTATTATATTTAGATTTAAAGCATTATCTACTGAATACTCCCCAATCGCTGTCCGCCTGAGCGATTTCAAATAGCCGCCGCAACCAAGAGCCAAACCCAAATCACGCGCCAACGAACGGATATAAGTCCCTTTTGAGCATTCAATTTCTGCAGTAACCAAAGGTAGTTCTACATTTTTGATATCGAACCTGTAAACATTGACCATTGCTTCCTTAGGCGTAACCTCAATATCTTTACGAGCGTAGCTGTAAAGCGGTTTTCCTTTTACTTTTTTTGCGGAAAAAACCGGAGGGGTTTGCATGATTTCGCCAGTTAGTCTTTTGGCCGCTTGGTATATTGAATCGTTAGTCAAGCCGCCAATATCGACAATATTTTCCTCTTCGAATTCGGAATCGTAAGACTTGGTAACAGCCCCTAACCTGATTTCAGCCGTATATGCCTTTTTAAGCGCTTGGTATTCTTCTATTTTCTTTGTGAATTTACCGAAACATATTATCAAAAGTCCGGTAGCTAGCGGGTCGAGTGTTCCTGCATGGCCAACTTTCTTAATCTTCAACGTATTTCGCAGCTTGGCGATAACATCAAAAGAAGTCCAGCCGGAGTCCTTGTCGATTAGCGCCGAAGCGCCGACTGAATTTGCCATTTCGAGCCATTGCGGAAAATCACTAATATTGGAACGCGTTAGTAACATTACATTTATAGCATTATATTTATAGCATTATTAAAATACAATTTTATAAATAAGAAAATCCCCCTATAGCATAATTTATTTGAAATAGGAGGATAATCTTGAAAATTCAATTGACTAATGAGCATTTCTAAACAAAGATAAATGGCACAATAATTATGCACATATATCTTATATTATCAATGCTTACACTAAAAAAAACGTTGTAACTGCCACCTTAGTTCAAAACGCAGCCGATAGAGTATCTTCGCTCATATTCTCGAGCGAGCGAACAATTGCAGCCAAGCATTGACCGGCAAGCATCCCGTCGATAACGCGATGGTCGTAAGTAATCGAGACATAAGCCATGCTTCGGATAACGATAACATCATCGCCGTCGAGTTGGCGGACAACCGGACGCTTTTCGATTGCGCCGATGCCGATAATCGCCGACTGCGGTTGATTAATAACCGGTGTGCCGAACAAAGTGCCGAATGTGCCGACGTTTGTAATCGTAATCGTGCCGCCTTGAATGTCATCGGGATTGAGTCGCTTTGTGCGAGCCCTTGTGGACAAATCATATACCGAGCGGGCAAGTCCGGCAATATTGAGCGCATCAGCGTTTTTGATTACAGGAACAATTAAATTACCGTCATCGAGCGCAGTAGCAAAACTTAGATTTATTCTTAAATGCTTGATGATATTTTTACCGTCGACGCTAACGTTCACCATCGGAAAAGCTTTGACTCCGTCGATAGTCGCCTTGGCGAAAAACGGTGTGAAAGTCAGCTTGAAGCCTTCGCGGCGTTCGAATTCGGTTTTAAATTTTTCGCGGAAACGTACTATGCCGGTTACATCGGCTTCTGCAACGCTTGTAACATGCGCCGATGTTTGCTTGGAGTAAATCATATGCTCGGAAATGAGCTGACGGACTCTGTCCATTGGAATGATTTCCGATTCGGCGCCATGAACCGCAGGCGTTGTGTATGCTGGAGTAGTCTGTACAACTTGCTTCGGAGGAGCAACTACCGGCGACAATGATTTTTGAACTACTGCAGCAGGTTGCGAAGCGGCTACAGAAGCTGAAGTTGCTGCGGGTTTAGTTTTCCTTTGTTCGATATAAGCGAGAATATCTGCTTTGTTGACTCGTCCATCTGCTCCGCTGCCCTTTATCGAATCAAGTTCGGCTTGTGATATGCCTTCGGCTTGAGCAATACTTTTCACTAATGGTGAATAGAATCGATTTTTGCCGGATTCGATTTTTATTTCGGCAACCGGCTCTTCATGAACTTTTGCTGGTTTCATTTCCGAAGTCGGAACGGAATGGGCAACAGGCATTTCTCCTGTGGAAATACGCGCTATAACCTTGCCAATTTCAACAGTAACATTTTCGCCGGCAAGAATCTCGGTCAATACACCCGCAACCGGCGACGGCACTTCGGTATCGACCTTATCGGTGGAAATTTCGAGCAGCATTTCGTCGCGTTCGACTTTTTCGCCCAATTGCTTTAGCCAACGAATGATTGTGCCTTCCTGCAGCGATTCGCCCATCTTTGGCATTACGACATCAACTAATGCGCCAGTTTGTGCCGCAGTCGTTATAGGTTTAGCTGAATCGGGTTCAATGGCAGGAGAGGCAGCTGGCACAGGCTGAGCTTCTGTAATGGGAGCAATAGGCGCTACTGCAGCGTTTGCATCGGTTTCGATATAGGCTATTACCTTGCCGATTTCAACAGTAACATTTTCGCCGGCAAGAATCTCGGTCAATACACCCGCAACCGGCGACGGCACTTCGGTATCGACCTTATCGGTGGAAATTTCGAGCAGCATTTCGTCGCGTTCGACTTTTTCGCCCAATTGCTTTAGCCAACGAATGATTGTGCCTTCCTGCAGCGATTCACCCATTTTCGGCATTACAACTTCAACTTTCATATATTCTCCATCTTTCATATGTTCTTAATATTATTATTTTTTCCATTTTAGTATAGTATATAAAAATAACGAAAATTAACTTAAATGACAATTTGTATTTTCATTTTTGAAGACATGCACTTAAACAACTTTGTTAAATAGTTTATTCTTGCTATGTTTGCCATATTTCTTGTAATTAATAAAATGTATGAGCAATTTTTTCACAAAAAACGAGATTGAGCAGTTGATTCAACCGCACGGCGGCAGTCTGCAAGTCAAATCGCTCGAGCAATCATACATCTATTGCCGCAAAAAGGCATTGGGACACTACGAAAATTTCCCTGTTGGCTCGCTATTTATTCCCAAGCCGATGCAGAAGCATTTTTTTGCAATATACGCATTTTCAAGACTTTCGGATGATATTGCCGATGAACCGAACGGCTTGAGCGCCGACGAAAGGATAGCGGCATTGAACGCCCTTGATTCAATAATTTGCAAATGCTCAAACAGAATAATCGAGCAGCATCCAATTTTTTGGGCTTTATCGACAACAATGAAAGAGCGGAATCTGCCGACAGAACCATTTTGCCGTTTACTCGAAGCATTTCGGCGGGATTGCCTGTTTGTTCAGCCGGAATCGCTCGATGATGTGTTCGAATACTGCTCATATTCCGCCAATCCTGTTGGAGAGCTTGTCCTCAGGTTGTTCAATAATTGGAATGAGCGCAATCGTCCGCTTTCTGATGCAATATGCACCGGGCTTCAACTGGCAAACTTCTGGCAGGATTTTTCCTTAGATATAAAGAATGGACGCTGCTATATACCTCTAAATATAATGAAAAAATATGGAATTAAAGCTAATTATTTCGAAAATAATTTGTTAAATGAAGAAAAAACAATTATATTTATAAACTTGTTCAATCAATTGCTTGCTCTTGCACAAGAGCAGCTTGAAATTGGGAAATGCATGGTTGCGGAGTTGCAAGTATTGCGTTTAAAATTTGAAATAGCTGCTGTTATCGAAGGAGGATGCAAAATAATACGAAAGACAAAATCATTAAGAGCAGAAATAATCAACCAAAGACCGGAATTATCGAAATTCGATATGCTCGTCGCTGCCACTAAAGCGTTTTTTAAAGTAATTTTCGGATATTGATTACCTTGAGTAAGAGAATGGAATATATCACACAAATAGAACTGGCAAATTTCGAAAACGTCGAGCCGCCCAAGCTCGAACGTTCGAATTTCTCATTTTCCTTCTCGATATTACCCAAAGAAGAACGCGACGCCATCAATTCAATTTACGCTTTTTGCAGCTATATCGACGATATTGTCGATACGCCCCGCATCGGAAACATTGACGAAGTTAACGCTTGGAAGCTCCAACGCCTCGACTGGTGGGAAAACATTATTGAACGCATTTACGAAGAAAAGCTTCATTCGCCGCTTTTGGCGCCACTGGCAGATGTTTTCCATCGATTCGTCATTCCAAAACAATATATTTTGACGATTATCGACGGTTGCCGACGCGACTTATTCCAAAAGCGCTACGAAACGTTCGAAGACTTGAAAACATACTGCTACAGCGTGGCAAGCGTTGTCGGATTAATAAGCATCGAAATTTTCGGCTTTAAATACGAAGAAACCCGCAATTATGCTATTAATCTCGGCTATGCACTGCAGCTTACGAACATTCTCCGCGATATCAAATCTGACAAAAACCGCGGCTATATCTATCTTCCGCTCGAAGATTTACGCCGCTTTAACTACAGCGAAGAGGATTTGTTCAACGAAGTGTATAACGACAATTTCGTTGCGCTAATGCGCTTCGAAGCCTCACGAATCAGAGAATTGTATCACAAGGCACGCACTTTACTCCATCCCGACGAGCGAATGACCGTTGCCACAGCTGAAGTAATGGATGCTATTTACTACCGCCTGCTCGAAAAAATTGAGCTGAACGACTTCAATATCTTCAAAAAAAGAATACGCGTATCAACCCTTCATAAAATCCTTATAGCAATGAAGCATTACCTTTCGGTAAAAATGTTCATCAGCAGAATCAAAAAACCGCTGAAGTAATTCTCTGAACTTGTTTTTAAGATGAACACTCTGAAAAATTCAACTTTTCCTTCATATTGACAATAACCCTCATTATTGAACAGACATGGCAAATACTTTTTAACAACTTATCAGTTATATTAATTATTATCCCTGATTTTTCCTTTAAATCAAGAATTACTCTGCGCTGGCTATTGGTTTTATTACTGTTTATGTTGTATTGTTAGCTCAATCTATGATTATTTCAACTGAACATAGCACTAATTCATCGCATCTTTCCTTAGTTCTATAATTCGATGATTTGCAATTGGAAAGTTCATTTTTTTGTATATTTGCTTTCTATATTTTGAGAGTTCTGAAAAAAAGTCATTCTCAACGAAACGAAGCGGAGCGATAAATCATTCTTTCGCTCTGGCGCTGGATTATTCGCTGTATTCAGAAAGACGATTTCTTTTTTTTATTAAAATCTCAGAAGTCTCATATTTATTTAAGATAGAGAAAAAATAAATATTTAGTTAGCTTTATAAGAATAAATGAAATATAAAAAGAAAATACAAACGGCAAGCGCTAGCCGAATAAATATAGTATTCAATAAAACCAAGCTCGACAACGGCTTAAGAATTCTTAGCGAAGAAGTGCCGGGCGCCGAATCCTTTGCGCTTGGCATATCAATCAATGTAGGTTCGCGTGACGATTTCCCAAATAGTGGAGGTTTAGCACATTTCCTCGAGCATATATCATATCGCCATACGAAAACCCGCACCGGACGCCAAATTTCGAACAGCTTCGAATCCGCAGGCGCTTACGCTAACGCTTATACAACGAAGGAAATGACATGCTTCTATGTCAGGGCATTGAATGCTCATTTTTCGCAAATGCTCGAGTTGCTGCTCGATATTACTTTCAATCAAATATACCTCGAAAAGGATATCAAAAAGGAAAAATCAATAATTATCGAAGAAATCAAATCTTACGAGGACGACCCCGAAGAGTTGATAATTGATTACGCAGACCGAGCGCTGTTCGGCGCTCACCCGCTGGGCAATCCCATTGTTGGGAGTGAGGAATCAGTTATGGATATCGATATAGCCGCGATTAAACGCTTCCATCACTCTTTTTATACATTACCAAATATTGCTATTACTTATTCCGGCAGCCTAAACCATGATATTTTATGCAACGAAATTTCTAAGCAATTGAATAATATTGAAATAGCAACTAGTGATATAAATTTTAATAAATCAAGGTCTACTCCATCGTTCGTTTTACCACAAAAAGCAAATTTCCTAAAACCATTCCAGCAAGCGCATATTTTATGCGCCAGAACCGCGCCAGGGCTTGATTCAGACTCAAGATTCCCTCTTACCCTGCTGAATATTGTTCTCGGCGACGGAATGAGTTCACGTTTGAACCAAAACCTTAGAGAGCGGAATGCGCTTGCTTACACCGTGTATTCAACACTACAACAAATGAGCGACTCCGGCGGCATCTATATTTATGCCGCTGCCGAAGAAAAAAAAGCTGAGAAAACCGCTACTCTAATCAGAAAAGAAATTTCGCGCATGGCCGAAGGTAATATCACAAAAGCTGAACTCAGTCGGGCAAAAGAACAGCTTAAATCAAGCTCAATTATGGCACTCGAAAGCCTTTCGACCCGCATGCAATCACTCGCCAAATCAGAGTTGCTGCTGGGAAAATACGAAGACATCTACGAGACAATCCATTTGCTCGATTCCGTTACATTAGAAAATGTTAACGAAACCGCTGGACGCTTTTTTAAGCCCGAAAACTGGTCGGAAATAATTTTTCTACCTGAACCTTGATAAAGAGTGTTAAACATTGTTATAATCTTTGTAACATAATTATGTTAATACGAGTTCCATTAAATATAAAGGAGTAAAAAAAATGCTTAATGTCTATTCGTTTAAACGCTCGGCGCTCGAACGACGTTTCGAAGCGTTTCTGAGTTTATTAACCTTAACTTTAATTATCGGAGTAAATTACATGACTTATGCACAATCCGAACTTCCATCCCGTAACGATATCGAGGAAATTTACAAATGGCAACTCACGGATATTTATCCAGATGAATCCATTTGGGAAAATGATTTCAATAAAGTAACAACCGATTTGAATAAAATTACTTCATTCCAAGGCAAGTTTACAAAAGATGCAAAGTCTTTCTATGAAGCTGTAAACGCAATATTTTCAACTCGCAAGACTTATGTCAAAATGGCCTTCTATTCCGGTTTGGCGCGTGATTTGGACTTGACCGACGGCAAATACCAAAAAATGAGCGACCGCATTTCTCAGCTCGGAAGCCAATTATCAGCTGCGTCTGCTTTCTTTGTGCCTGAGTTGCTCGAAATGCCTGAATCCAAACTGAAGCAATTCATCAAAGAAGAGCCAAAACTGAAACAATACGAGTTTTTATTCTTGGATTTATTCCGCCAAAAGGCTCACAACTTAAGCTCCGACGAAGAAAAACTGCTTGCGCAGCTTAACCCGATTATGGAAATTCCCGACGATATTTATAGTATTTTAAACGACACAGAATTACCTTTCCCAACCGTAAAGGATGACAAAGGCAACGAATTCCGGATTTCGCACGGGCGTTACCGCTCTGCCATGTTTTCGAACGACCGCAATCTAAGGCGTACGGTGTATAAAGGCACTTACGAAGCTTACGGCATGTTGCAAGGCACAATGGCGGCAATACTCAACGGAAGGATAAAGACCCGAATAATCAATGCAAAAATCCGAAAATATTCTTCTGCGCTCGAATCAGCGCTCTCGCCCGACAATATTCCCGTCGATGTCTTCAATAACCTGATAAAAACCGCCAACGACAACTTGTCGACGCTTCACCGTTGGGCTGAACTAAAGAAAAAATATCTGAAACTTGATGAACTTCATGTTTACGACACTTACGCATCGCTTTTCCCCGGTGTCCAAAAACAGTATTCAATCGAAGAAGCACGCGAACTGATAATGAAAGCCCTTGCGCCGCTCGGCGAGGAATACCGCCACGGACTCGAGCGATGCTTTAACGAGCGCTGGATTGATTTTTACGAAACAAAAGGCAAACGCAGCGGCGCCTATTCGAACGGTTGCGGCTGCGGCGTTCATCCGTATATTCTTATGAACTGGAATAATACATTGGACGACGTTTTCACTCTTGCGCACGAGCTAGGACACAATATGCACTCGTATTTAACCGAAATGTCGCAGCCATTCCATTATACAAACTATACTACGTTTGCCGCGGAAATTGCCTCGACTGTCAACGAAGCGCTTCTGCTCGATTATATGATTAAAAATGCCGCTACAAACGAGGAAAAAGGCGCGCTGCTCGAAAAGTATTTGATTAATATGCAAACGACTTTCTTTCGCCAGACTCGCTTTGCTGAATTCGAGAAAATCATTCACGAACGGCAAGAGCAGGGAGAAATGTTCGATGCAAGCGATTTCACCAAACTCTTTGGCGACTTGTATAAAAAGTATTGGGGTAATGCTATGACGATGGACCCCGAAGAAGGCTTGTCATGGGAACGCATCCCTCATTTGTATCATTATGATTTTTATGTTTTCCAATATTCGACTGGTTTCGCGGCTTCGCAGGCATTGAGCCAGCGTATAATTGACGAAGGCAAACCCGCTGTAGAAGCATATTTAAAGTTCTTGCGCAGCGGCAGCAGCGAATATACTATCGATATGCTGCGCAAAGCCGGTGTGGACATGTCGAAGCCCGACCCAATCGAAAGAACAATCAAAAAGACAAATAATTACCTCGACGATTTGGAAGTTCTGCTGAAGAAAATGTAAAAAAAGGTAAATGCCATCTATTTGAAATGATACATACACAATCTTTTAAGTCGCTTGTGCTTATCCGATGACTTGATGTCATCGGATATGTTAAATATGTCTTGTTTCAAATAGGTGGCGATTACCACTTATCAAGCGTAAATTTTGTGAATTTAAAAAAACATGTGCATTATTAAAATTATTTCATTTCCCCTTTATAATAGAAAATGACTAAACTCACTTAAAAAAAGCATAGCTTTTGTTACTATTGAAAATAGTTGAAACCAACGACAAATTCATCTAGTAAGTCCGCCTGCAGCCAAGAGCAAATCTATTTCGCATAGTTTGGCTTTGAAGCGGGTATTCGCAATATTCATGCTAATTTGCAACACATCGTTTTGGAAATCGCGTAGTTCGAGCGCCGATATTGAGCCAGCAGCATAGCTATCCTTTGCTATTTCGATATTTTGTTGAGCGATTTTCAAATTATTATTGAAAAGAGTCAATAAAGCAATAGATTCTGCAAAATTATCGACAGTTTTCTTTAGGAATGCATCCAAGTCGACTTTGTATTGCTCGGCTCGATGATTAGCTATTTCGGCTTCGATTTTCGAATTTTCGATTTCGCGGCTATCGTTGAAACCATTAAAGATGTTATAACGGGCGGTTAAACCGAATGCCAATCCGTAATTTAGGTTGCTCTTAACGAAATTTGTTTCGGTTTCGCTCCAAAGGTAATTATAGCCCATATGAAAATCAATGGTCGGAGATTGACGCGAAGTTTCTTTCTTGGCTTCGATACAACTGATTTCATAATATTTTTCAAGCATTTTCAGCTTCGTATTGCCATCGCTGGCTCTATTTATATAGGCATCGACTTCATCTGTTGTAATTAATGTATAATCCGACGCAACATCGAAATCTTCGCTTGAATTTCTCGAGAGCAAAGCATTAAGTTTGGTCTTTGCCAAAACAAGAGCGGTTTGACAAGAAGTGTAAGCTGTTTTGTCTTTGTTCAAATCCACAGTAGCCTTGTTCAGTTCAAGTTGTGAAGCCATACCTGCATCGAAATTTGTCTGAACAATCGATAGCCGAAACTGCGATAACTCGATTTGAAGGCGCATTAATTCAAGCGCCTGCGCAATCGAAACAGTTTCAAAATAAGCTCGCATTATTTCCGCAATAGTGGTTTCAATTTCGGAGCGAATTTTAAGTTCGCCCTGTTGCTCTATGGATTTTTGCAAATCGAGGTTGAAAAACATCTTCATTCCGTCGAACAGCGTCCAATGAAGGTTCACTCCAGCAGTGAGCGCATCGCTCAATCCACCGGTTTTATCAAGTTTTCCTCCCAATACTGTTTCAATTTTGGCATTAGAAACGGATTTGGTATAATCGGCGGATAAATCGACTACCGGAAGCAGCCCTGCAGAGCCTAATGTGTTGTTGTTGGCTGCAATTTGGCGCTCGTTGCGTGATATTTTTACTCCATAGCTGTTCTCCAAGCCAATAGCTATTGCATCTTCGAGCGTCAGCATATTTTTTGAATATGCCGAAGAACATACTGTGAGTAGCAACAGAACTAATATTCGTTTCATAATGTTTTTGAAATAAATTAATATTTTATTGTCGACCTTTATTCAGGAATGCCAATGCTTCTTCTTTATCTGCAAATACTTCGAACAATTGAAAGAACCCTGTAATAAACATAATATCCTTTATGTTGCCGGATATTGAGCAGAAGACCATCTGCCGGCGCTTTTGAGTAATCGCTTTCAACAATTTGAAAATCACGCGCAATCCGTAACTGTTGATGTAATCAAGATTTGAACAATCAAAAATTATATCGGCGCCCTCGTCGGCTTTGGGCAACAAATGCCGCTCAAATTCATCAATATCTGATGAGATTCTGCCTGATACTTTTATTACCATAACAGTTGATGATATCCTTTCATCGGAAATCTCGTATGTATCCGCTTTCATAACCAACTTTCAAATATTTCTTAAAATGGATTCCAATAAATAAATGATATTATTCGATAACGTCATGCTGAGTTACTGACCAACGGGCGCTGCGATTGATGGTAAAACAATGCAATTATATTCTTTTTCCCCCTTTGAAAAATGAGGTTAGGGGGATTTTATAAAAAATTATATTAAGAAACTTCTGAAAAATTCAACAAATGTGTCATTCCGGGCTTGACCCGGAATC
>CAYLSY010000030.1:0-13204 GCA_964386275.1 uncultured Hyphomicrobiales bacterium | reverse complement strand
ATATTTTACCAGAGGTTATTTAAATAGTGATAATAATGTAGTTCATGAAGTTTATCAATTTGATATTGATAACTCAGTTTTAAATATTATATTTACAATAATTAATATTAATGAAGTTTATGGCGATTTGCAAATAGCTCCAAATTATAAGATATATTTAGTGGAAACAAATACAAATCATCTTAACGTCATTAACAATCCCAATGTATTTGGCGCTGGCTGCGAATTTGAACGAAATGCTGTAGATTTATTAAATGGAATATGTAAATTGGGTCTCCCCAACTGCGTTGCTGGCTTGCTCATTCCTGAAACAAAATTATCAACTTCTAATCCCGTTTGCGAAGGCGATAGCATCACCATCACCGCAAAAATCACCGCTCCCACACCAATATGCACTCCGCTTTGGACAGGCCCCAATGGATATTCTTCGAATGAGAAAAACCCGAGGATTTACAACGCAAAACCCGAAATGACAGGCTGGTACAAGCTCAGCATCGTTGAAATCAACGAGGAATTCTATATCGACAGCATATTTGTTGAAGTCGTCGAACAGCCCAAAGTTACTTTAGATTTCAAAAATCCGGTTTACCGCTGCCACGGCGAACCGATTGAATTAAAAGTAAATTGCTCCGACCCCGATGTTCAATATCTATGGTCAACCGGCGAAACTACTAATACCATTGTTGTATCGCAAGATGGAACATACACCCTGACGGCAACTAACTCCAACAATTGTGATACAATCATTGAAATCCAAGTCTTCACCGACTCATTAAAAGCTGAAATCAAAGCCGAACCTTCCGTAATCTGCACCGGCAGCCAATCCTTGCTCAATGCTCATCCCGACAGTTGCTCTTACCAATGGTCAACCGGCGACACGACGCAATCAATCACCGTTTCCGCTGCCGGCGACTACTGGGTCGAAGTCCGCGACGCAAACGGCTGTATAGCCTGCGACACCGTGCAATTACTTGAATATCCGGCATTTAGCGTAACTGTATCGGCAAGCGATACCAAACCCTGCCTTGGCGATACCGTTGTTCTGACTGCCGACCGCGGCATAGCTTTTAAATGGAATACCGGCGACACAACTAGTAGCATAAACATAACGCAATCAGGCGCTTACAGCGTCGCAGCAACCGACGAAAACGGCTGTCTCGCCTCCGATTCAATCGAAATTACATTCGGCGGACTCGTCGAGCCGCCTAAAATCAACATCGAAGGCAGCATTCCGCCATGCGTTGGCGATACATTGCGCTTGCGATGCAACGCAAATGCGCAGCTTCACTGGTCAACAGGCGACAATACAGCTGAAATTTATGTAACGCAAAGCGGCATCTATTCCGTCACTGCAACTACCGATGACGGCTGCATTTACAGCGATAGCAACGATGTCGTTTTTGTCGGAATTCAGCAAGTTGAAATCGTCGGCGACAGCTCTGTTTGCCAAGGAAAAAGCGTTGAATTGACAACAAATGTTGAATATAATAGTTACTTATGGTCAACCGGCGAAACTACACGCGCTATAACCGTAAATAATGCAGGCACATACGGCATTATTGCCGAAAACGAATACGGCTGCAAAACTTATGATACAATCGAAGTGAAAAGCTACTTTAATCAATATGATATTATGCTAAATACTTCATTCGACACGGTTTGCGTCGGCGAGTCGTCGATACGAACAGTAACATTTTCAAACGAAGGCGCCGACGACATTCAAATAGACACCATTTATTTCGCTAATCCTGTTGAATTTCAACTTGTTACTGCAATTAATTACCCTTACCTAATAAATCACGGCAGCAATCAAGCAATTGACATAAAATACACAGCGAATGCTTTGGGTGAAACGACAACGACAATGACAATAGAAATCGAACCATGCAACGAGATAACCAACGTCGAATTAAGCGGTTACGGTAAATCAACTTTATCGCTTCGTTTGCCGGATACCGTCGGCACAATCGGCACAAATATCGACATACCTCTTTATGCTAAAAGCGGTTGCGGCGAAAGCGGCATATCGAATTGCGATTACGATGTCGAAATAATTTTCGGCAAACGATTGCTTTACCCTGAAATAACGAATAACCTTGTCGACAACCGCATCGATGGCGATAATCGAGTCCTGCATTATGTTTTCAACGGAAAAGATATAATGCCGTATGAAACTCAAGCCGCCACTATCTCCGGATTGCTTCTGACATCCGAAAAGACGCACTACGACTTGTTAATCGGCGAAGTCAACGTAAACAATCCGTTCATCGAAGTTGAAAAAACTGACGGCAGCATCAATTTGAATCGCGTTTGTGCAAACACAATGAAATTATTAGAGATATCCGCGCCATTGGATATTAAATATGAAGAAAACGAGTATAATATAATAAGTGTAATAATTAAGACAGAAGATGTAGGAACGCATTCAGTAGAGTTATACTCAATCGACGGCAAACGTGTTTTTTACTCTGCGTTCGACAAGTCAAGCGAATCGCTCGAAGAGCATGAAATCCGCATTGATTTGGAGCAGTACGCGATGGGAGTATATTTGTTGAGGGTGGCAGCGCCTTCGGGAACAAGCTCGCGAACGATTGGATTAACGGATTAGTTTTTTATTGAAAAAAGTATTATATTTATAATATTCAAGTAATAGATTCGTTTTAATCTATCTAAAACTAAAATTATGAAAATATCTTTCAACGATACTGAACTACAGGAAATTGAAGCTGTTAAGGCTCGTTATCCGGAAAAGCGCTCGGCGTTGATGCCGATTCTTTGGAAGGCGCAAAAAAAGTTCGGCTGGATTTCGCCGGAAGTTAAGAGCTATATATCCGAATTACTTAGCATTCCATTAGCGGAAGTCGATGGGGTCGCCAGTTTTTATACGATGTATCACAAAAAGCCGATGGGCAAACATCATGTGCAGGTTTGCACAAACGTTTCGTGCATGATTTGCGGCGGCGACGAGCTTTACCGCCACGCTTCCGAAAAACTTGGGCTTAAGCACAACGAATGCAGCGCCGACGGCAAGTTTTCGCTCGAGGAAGTTGAGTGTATGGGCGCTTGCGGAGGCGCGCCGATGGTCGCAATCAACGAAGATTATTACGAAAATCTTGATAAAAATTCATTTGATAAATTATTGGATTCCCTTTAAATGCGTCCGAGAAGCCATAGGAGGACTTTTTCTTACTATTTTCTTGCACTTACGTTCTTTCTGTACTTGTTCAACTACATTACGGATGGAGCGATAGCGCTAAGGCTAAGTCTTGATGTTTATGCCGTTTCGATTGGCTCGGAATATTGGCGGCTGTTCTCATATCCTTTGGTTTCATCATCATACGAAGGCAATCTGCTATTTTTCATCACATTTTACCTTTTCGGCACAAAACTCGAAATGATATTTAAACGCAGGCTGTATGCGCTTTTGCTTGTATTGCTTGTTTTCCTTCAGGGTGTTTTACTCACGCTGTATTTTTGGGGTAACCACTATAAATTTCAAGGGATGGAAGGCATTTCGATTTTTGTATTGCTCTTTTTCACTTTCCTAAATTTTAATAAAAAACTCTCTTTCTGCGTTATCAAATATATGAGAGTATACCTACTAACTGCTTTGATGTTATTGGGTTGGGCGCTTTCAGTGAGCATCCATTATTCCTATACCGGCGATGCTTCAATAATAGTACAATCGGCGCCGGCTTTTATTTTCGGCTCAGCGCTTGCAATTGCAGTGTTTTCTCAAATACGTATCACTCAAATGGTTAAGGGGTATAACCATATTCAAAACGAGAATGAATTTAGAATTCATAGGCCAGATGAGCTAAGCCTTGCAATGGTTTCGCAAAATGAAATACGAAAAGCAAATCAGGCAAATACTCATCAGCGTTTGGATGAATACGAGGAGTTCATTCCCGACGAAAACCGTTTGAATGAAATTTTAGATAAAATAATTGTCGGCGGTTCCGCTTCCTTGTCTGAATCTGAAAAAGCGTATTTGAAGAATTATTCGAATAACTTGCAATAATATCAAATACTTCCGAACAAATCATAATAATCCGCTTCTTCGACTTTAACTCGTTGTAATGAGCCAATACGAAGGTTCTTTTTGGTTCTAACTATAACCGAATTATCCACTTCCGGCGCATCGCACTGGGTTCTGCCGACGAAACCTTCGTCATGGAAATCGTCAATCATTACCTCCAAATCGTTGCCAATCAGCTTCTTGTTGTTTTCAAGCGAAATTTCGGCTTGAAGGCGCATTAAAATATCACGTCGTTCGTTTTTGACTTCCTCCGGTACTGTGTCGCCGAGTTCATAGCTCGCCGAGCCTTCCTCGTGTGAATAGCAAAAAACGCCGACCCGCTCCAGCCGTGTTTCTTGGAGGAAATCATGCAATTGCTTGAAATCTTCTTCAGTTTCGTTGGGATAACCGACAATAAAAGTGCTGCGAATAGCTACTCCGGGAATTTTTCGGCGAATTTGCTCAACAAGTGTGCGGGTTTCGTTAGATGTCATGCCGCGCTTCATCGATTTCAATACGCTGTCGGATATGTGCTGAAGCGGAATATCGATATACTTGCAAATATTCGGTTTCTCGGCTATAACGTCGAGCGTTTCCGTCGGAAATGCCGTCGGATAGGTGTACATCAGCCTAATCCGCCTCAACGCTTTGATGTCGGATAGCTTCGACAGCAATTCCGGCAAGGCTTTTCTGCCCAAAGTATCCACGCCGTAAAAAGTCGTATCTTGAGCAATAACGTTCAGCTCGATTACTCCAGCAGCGGCAAGGGTTTCCGCTTCACGAACGAGTTCCTCAATCGTTTTCGAGCGAAACGAGCCGCGAATCGACGGAATGGTGCAAAACGAGCATTTGTGGTTGCAGCCTTCTGCTATTTTCAAATAGGCGTAATGCGGCGGAGTGAGCAAAAAACGCTGCTCGGCGAGCGTTGCATACTTTTCGCCGGTAATTTCTTTTATAATCGCATCCGAATCGTTTACGCCGAAAACGAAATCTATGTCCTTGATTTGCTCCTTCAACACATTCGGAAAGCGCTGAGGCAGGCAGCCCATTACGATGATTTTCGAGACTTTACCGCTATTTTTTAGTTCGGCGGCTTCCAAAATAACGTCAACGCTCTCTTCGGCGGCGGACTTGATGAAGCCGCAAGTGTTGACGACAAGCCAGTCGGCATATTCCGGCGCCGGCGCAATATCGACTCCTGCTGTCTTCAGCTTGCCAATCAATATTTCAGAATCTACTACGTTTTTAGGACAGCCGAGTGTGAGAACTGCGATGCTCGGCGATGTATTTCTTTTTTTTAGCATTTTTGTTCTTTGATGAATAATAATGTGCAAAAATAATCAAATAAATTAAATTTTGGGAATAATGCCATGAAGCAACATATAGACAAAAACATCACAATCGAAGATTTGACGACAATTTTACCGGATTCGGTCGTTTACCTGATGAAGGAAGGAATTCGCTGTTTGCGTTGCGGCGAGCCGATTTGGGGAACGCTCGAAACCGCCGCCAAGGAAAAAGGCTTCACAGACGAAGACGTGGAGCGATTCGTAAAGGACTTGCGGGAGATGATGTAAACAATTTTACTTCTTATAAATCCTTGCAATAGCTGTCCTGTTCAATATCCTGCCGATTGCCGTAGAATTATCGAATACGTAATTATCCGGCACACCGAAGGATAAATTTTTATATTGTGCGAAATTTTCGGCGAGGTCGGTGTCCATTTCGTTGCCTTCCAATAAAGTCGAAAACCTTACCCACGTGTCGTTTAATCTGTTGAGGGCGAGTGCGGCATTATGTCGCTTGTCGCCAAAATTGTCGTGCAGCGCGAGTATTTCGACCCGTTCGCCGTTGCGGATTGCCTTGCATACCGTTTCTAATGCCTGCTCATTTGTAACAGAAAATTCGCTTTCGTCGAAATTGAAATAACCCAAAATGTATTGTTCATAAGTACTTGTATCGTTGGTAAAGATGTTAGTACCTAATTCAATCTTGTTTTCGATATATTTAATATTAGCTTTAACGTCCGCTGTAGCACTGCCGCCTTTGCCATCCTTTGCCTCAAAGCTCCATTCGATTGGATAAGAATTGCCTGGAGTTAATGTTGAAACGGCTTTTTCATCCAAAATGTATGAGCCTGAGTTAGTATTGTAAGTCGATACTACTGCTCCGTTTAAAGTCAAAGTTGATTGAGTATGCACTGAATTGTTGTCAGTTGCCGTAACAATGAATCGTGATTCAACAGGATGCAAAGAAGTGCGTATATTTTTGATTTTATTAAAATTAAGAATATTTAAGTTTTGACTTTTGGGATTCTTGTTTTCCATATCGAATTCAAAGCGCGCAAATCGATATTCCTCCGCTAATTGCGGATATTTCAATTTAGAAACATCAATCGTAACCTCGTTTAAATGAATAATTCGTGTATCGATATTGTTACGAGTCAGCTCGAGCATAACGGATTCGACGCGCTGTTTTGCTATCGCCGTATCTTCGTCGCTTGTTGTTGAGAAAGTGATTGTAAACTCTTTCGGCTTATTGGTTTGAATGTATTCGATGATGTTAATGTATGACAGCTTTTGAGCATTTTCTTCGTTTTGCGGAAATTTTTCGTTTCGCACGAATGTAGCGGAATTGAAGTCGAAAAAAATCATAGGTAATACGGAATAGGACACTCTTTCAATTTCCTTGTCGAGCGTAAGTTCAATTACGCTTCCGTTATTTATTCTTTTATCGCCTGCATACACCTCAGTGATGATATTCAGCGGTTCGGCTGCGGGAGCTTCGGGCATTTTCGGCAATGGCGGAGCTGCCGGCGGCGGCGGAGGGGGTATTTCAGGCTTCATTAACCTGTAAGATACCGTGAAACCGGCATTGAAGGAGAGCGGCTTCCAATTCTTGCCGCTGACGACGTTGTTCAAAGCGTAATCAAATCCGATTTCCGGTGAAATTTTAAATGCACCGAGTTCGAAAGCTTCGTAACTAATACCTAAGTTGATGAAAAACAATGCGTTGAGTTCGTTTATTTTTCCTGAGCCTTCGTTGCGGGTCGGCTTAAGAGTTTCGAAATAATAGCCATCCGAAGGGGTAACAAGCTTTTCTTTTTGAGAGAGCGACGAAGAAATCGGTATGGCGGCACTCAATCCGAGTTTTACTCCAAGTGGCAAGTCTTCCACAGGGAAAAACAATAACGACGGGCTTACCGCCAAATTGAGCCAATTGGCATCGAGCTTAAATTCGGAGTAGCCTTTGACGTAGCTGTTGCCTTGAATGACGTTGCCGATGAATTCTTGTTCCTTGAAATTTGCGCTGATGTTGTAAAGTCCCAAGCTGATTTGCGGCAAGTATTTAAATCCGAAAAGTCGCCCTTCGGGAAAATAACGTAATCCTGCAAAGACCTGCCAGCCGAGTCCGGTTGCGTCGTGCAATTCGACGCAGCAATTAGGATAACCGGGCAGCCCTTTGAACGACGCCGAATGCAAATTCACATTCAGCGAAGCGCCGCCGAAGAGTCCAAAATTTGTATCTTTATCATCTGCATAAGCGCTTATAAAAGAGACAATTAATAAAATAACGGCAACAACGTTTTTTTTTCTCATATTTTAATAATTTCAAATATTTTATATATGTAAGTTAAAGCCAAAAACACGATTGCCGTGCCGAGTATCAATTTGATTACCTTTGCCGGCAAGAATTTTTGCAAACTTGCGCCGACAAAAGTCCCAGCCAGACCTCCGATTCCGAACAAAATTCCGAGCAGCCAATCGGGCGCTATGCTGAGCTGCGGGAAAAACGGCGCCAAAAGTTGAAAGCAAATGACCGAAAACAGAGACGTAATCAGCGTTCCGAACAGCGCGGCTCCAGCGACGGTATAAATCGGCAAGCCGAAAAATGCAACGAAAATTGGCGCCATAATCGCTCCGCCGCCTATACCGTATGCTCCGCCGACGACCCCGACAATTAGGCTGATTAGAAACAACTTCATTGTCGGCACGCTGTAACGCTCGCCATAGAATTCATAAGTCAAGCGCTTGGCGTTAAACTGGATAATTTTAGTTCTCGGCAACTTGACGCCCGCGGCTTTATTTTCCTGATAGCTTTTCATTTGCTCGCGGAAGCGCTCTTCGGAGCCGTCCGCCGCTTTTTTCTTTGTGATAACGCTCTGGAGCACTCGCCAGCCGATATAAAGCAGAACAAATCCGGCGAAAATCTTGAATACGCCCGGATTTGTCAGCCACATTACGCGAATCAGCATTCCGATGAACACACCAGGCAGTGTGCCGATTATGACTATCAACGTCAGCGGCATCACCATGCGCCCTTCTTGTATGTACTTAAAGACACCTCCGGGAATGGCTACCACATTATATAAATGGTTCGTAGCCGATACTGCGGGCGACGTGAATCCAAGAACGCTCATTTGGAACGGAAGCAAAATAAATGCGCCCGATACTCCGCCGGTCGAAGTAAACGTCGAAATCAAAAAAGCCACAAGCGGCGGAATCCATGGGCTTACTTCCACTCCTGAAATCGAAAAATAATACACATCGAACATAAGAAAAGTTACATTTTATTTTAAAAACCACTACTGTGCTGCTTTCTTAATTTGCAAAGTAATCAAAATGCTATTGATGGAGAATAGTAACAGCGATAGCAAAAATGCTGTAATGTAAATCATTAATGAAACACCGCTATCAATCGCAATACCAAAACGCTGCAACACATGCATTAACATAGGCTTAGATATGCTGATGATTATGAAAGTCAGCAAGTTGATGCCAACTAAAATAATCAGGAAATATACGATATAACGCGCAGCCAGCCTCATATACCCGAAACCGAGATGTAGCAGCAGCCGTATTCGGTTGATTGAGCGCGCAATCATCAATTGGAAACCGAGCGCAAAAACAAAAAATGCCAGAACAATGATTAAAAGCGCAACCGCCGCCACTATCCCGAGAATTGTCTGCAAAATTAGATTCAATTTGCTTGTTTTCAGCTTTTCGCGATTTGTTTCGTAATGATTGCTTTCGAGGAAATTAGCCAGCTCAGGCGATGATGGATTTGGAGTAACCAGCAGCAGCCTTGTCGGATTTGGCGTATTGCCCGAGAGTTCCTTGTTTGCCCATCGAACAAACGAGAACGGCGCTAAAATAGTATTGATGCGCTCGGTGAAGCCTGCAATACGCGCTTTAAGCGGGACTACCCTGCCGGAACCTTTGATGCTGAGAGAAAATGTAATCATAGATGCCATGCCGCTCGAAACCTGCGGCAGACCTTGACTTTGAGCAAAACCAAAGTTGTAAAGCGTAAGGTAATCCTTCGGCAAGGCAATCGGCACAATCGAATCGCCGGGCGACCACTGCCAAAGTTCTTTATTTAAATCAAGATACTCGTCAGGCAGCGCTTCAAAAAACATTTCGGTAGTGAAATATCGATTCGAGTACATCGTGTTGAAACCGGCGGACACTTCGAAGGCGCTTGATTCGAATGGAACGGCTTTTTCGACGAACGTTTGCGATTCGATGGTTGAAATTTCATCGGGCGAAAAAGCGAGAGCAGCAGAGCCTTTGGGCGAAAGGACGCCGATTCGCTTGTTGATTACAATATAATCCGAGCCAATGATGTCTTTTTCGATTTCAAGGTAAGCGCTAAAATCCAAAAAAAGTTGAATTGAAGCGAGCAAGAGCAGCATTCCGGCTGTTGCGCCGGTAAAAGCAAAGATGAATTGAATGACCGAGCCATCTCTAAGTAATAATTTATTTAACATCTTTCAAAGCCTAAATTTACCGTTAAAATTCCAATTTGTATCGTCGGAAAGAGATGTCATGCAAAAACCTGCGCCTTGAGCGCGGCATTCCTCGGCGATGACATCGAAAGCCTTTGCTGCCGATACTTCATCGAGATGCGAAAACGGTTCGTCGAGTAAAATGAACTCGAAAGGTTGGCATAGAGCGCGGAGAATTGCCACTCGCTGCTGTTGTCCGAAAGACATAGTTCCCGCTTTTTGCTGCATAAACGGGGCAATATCGAGGCGTTCGGCGAGTGCCATAATCTCCTTTTCGCTTTTAAAGCCGGAAATGCTGTTTTTTAGTTCGATGTTTTCGAAAGCGGATAATTCCTTGAACAGCCGCAAGCCTTGAAACACAAACGATAGTTTTGTGCAGCGTAATTCCGCCCATTGTTTTAAAGCAAAGTCTCGAATGTCGCTTTGGTCAATCAATATTGTTCCGCTATAATCTTTCCGCATGCCGTAAAGCATCGATAGCAGCGTCGTTTTGCCTTTTCCCGAAGGTGCATAGAACAGATTGCTGCTCGAAGATTCGATTTTCAAGTCTTTTTGCCATACATCCGTATCGAGTTGTTGTATGTCGCTTAAAGGATGTGGCAGCAGGTTTTGAAGATGAATAGTCATTTTATTTTGAGTTTCAATTATTTATTTGATTGTATTCGATATTTTATCCTTGATTAACCTTAAGTACCATTGCGGGGTGCTTGTTGCACCGGTAATACCGAGTTTGTCGATGTTTGCAAACCAGTTGTAATCGATTTCGTCATAGTTCTCGATGAAAAATGCTTTGCTATTTGCCTTTCGGCAAATATTGAACAAGCTTTTTCCGTTTGACGAATGCTTTCCAGCCACGAAAATAACCACGTCGCAAGCGACGGCAAAATTCCTAAGCGCTTCCTCTCGGTCCGAGACATATTTGCATATTGTATCCTTTGCAACGAATAATTCTTTGCTTGCATTACCGGTTTCATCAAAACGATTGGACAAGGCGATTTCAATGGATTTAAAAGTAGTTTTATCCATTGTTGTTTGCGAGAATAGAACTGATTTTCTGGTGAAATCGATTTTTTCGAGTGCTTCTTCGGCGGAGTTAACGACGATGCACTCGTCATTGCAAACGCCACGAATGCCAATAACTTCGGCATGTTCCTTTTTGCCGAAAACAATAATTTGCCAGCCTTTGTCGTAAAATTTTTTTATCCTTATTTGAAGCGCGCGAACAAGCGGGCATGTGGCATCGACAAGATTAAGTCCGAGGGAATTTATTTTTTCGTAAGTTGAGGGTGGTTCGCCGTGGGCGCGAATAATTACTTCGTTATCTTCTTCTGGTAGTTCGTCAAGGTCTGAGTATGTAATTGTCTTCATTCCAAGATTTTCGAGGCGCTCGATTTCAGCGGGATTATGGATGATTTGTCCGAGTATGTTGATTGTTTTACTTGAGTTTTGCAATCTTTCTTCAACTTTTTCGATTGTGCGGACAACTCCCCAACAAAAGCCGGCTGATTCGTCAATTACTATTTCCATCGTTTTCATAATAAAAATGATAATTATATAAAAACGACTTACGGCTTATAGTATTTTAATTTGTTATTCAGTAATTAGTATTTTTTCGAAATAGATTTTGTTTTCGACTTCTATTTTCAACAGAAATACTGCATTGCCACTATTAGTATTTAAATTGATTGTGCCGGAGCTGTGTCCGTTAGATAGTTCTCTACCATAAATGTCGAAGAGAGTCGCACTGACTGATGTTGAATGCAAATTAGTAAGTATTATTGAAATAAATTCTGCCGAAGTATTTATTGAATAAGGCTTTTGAGCTGATTCGGCAAAAAATACCGATGAAACATGATTTGCTTGGTAATGCAAACCAACGACTGCGTCAAGGTCGAATCCGCTGATAATTGCATCATAGTATGGATGCTGAGGATTGTTCAGAATCATCGAGGATAAATCGCGAATGCGAATGTAGGAAATATTGTTCAATCCAATTGCTGCCAAATCGAAAGCATTGCCGCCACAAAACGCCGGTTCGCAAGGCGATTGCGAACCGTTCGTCGGCTGGGTGCCAGCACAGCCTTCCAAAGAAAGAGAATCGAAAGGAAATTCGTAAAAATTTATACCGTCCGAACTTACCGAGACAGCAGCCGGCTCGGCAAATACTTTTTGAGTCAATGGGTTGATGAATGCGTTTTCGAAAATAATGAAATCCGCGCCTTCGCCGTCGATAATTGAAAAACCCTTGAATCCGACAATGATTTCACCTTCCAAGCCCAAGGATAGTAATTGTTCCGGCGCGGAAGCCGGGATATCGGAGCTGGCATTTGAATCGGGAAAGCCGTAAATATTTGTAGGATAATATGCGGAGTCTTGCCCTAAATTCTGTCCAGCGCCGGGTTTGAAGCTATATACTGTGTCAATGCCGATACAGGACTCAGCATATAGATTACTGCATAAAAACAATGAAATTATTATTAGTTTTGATGATTGTAATAGCTTTATTTTCATAATATTACCGATAATCCAACGTGGAAGCTTCTGCCTTCGCACGGATAGTTTAAAATAGTCGAATACCTTTTATCAAAGAAGTTTAGAACATCGAAGCGCAGATTCAGCCGAGAATAGTAAAGCTCAAACATATAATCAAGCATTAGATTGACGATTGTATACGATGGGATTATATATTTAGGATTATTATCTCGGGTTGTAAACATAAAACCGCTGAACCGAGTGGTTAAATTAGCAGAAAACCGGGAATATTTAAGTCCGGCAATTATCGAAGCGGTTTCTTGAGGCAGGTAAATTAATATCTTGCCGTTGGTTAAAGATTTTGTTTCGTTGTCGATGGGTTTTTGTCGGGAGTATGAACCCGATATAGTAATGAAATCGTTGATAAAACCAGCGTAGAAGCCTATATCGAAACCGTAATTTTTTGAAGAGCCGATGTTTTCAGCTTTCCAAAGCATTTGTTTATAAGGAGTTGATTGAATCTGATTATCTGTTTCGATTTTAAAGGCTTCGGCAGATAATCCGAAGCGAAATGATTTTTGAGCGCTATAGTTTATTAACATGAAATCTGCCCCGCAGCTCAATGAAACTGAGGTTTCAGGCAATAGGTTTTTATTTCCATAATTGAAATAATAAAGTTCGTTGAAACTCGGCAGCCGGTAATTTTTCGACCAATTTGCCCGAATAACAAAGAAATCGCTGCCTGATACGCCCAGTTTCATTCCCGAAAAAAAGGATGAATTTGCTGCGGCATCGTTCGAACCGTCGTAACGGATGCCGCCATATAAGCCGTAGTCAAGGATATTAAGGACTGTGCCTTCGTTTTCGATTCGGAAAGCTGCGCCGGTTTGCATACGAGATACAAAACCGCCCTGCTCTTTTAGCAG
>CAYLSY010000029.1:0-13421 GCA_964386275.1 uncultured Hyphomicrobiales bacterium | reverse complement strand
GAATCCAATTATTTTATAAAAATATTAAATATTTTATCTAAATATATTATTTATCAATCTGTTTTCAACATCAGTCGAGTAGCGCTCTATAGCTTTTTTGAGAGCTTCTGCCTTCGTTTTAGATACATCGAATTGATGATTGATTAATAATTCAGCTTTCTCAAGGAAAGACGTTAAGTCATTGTAATTATAAAGCAGTCCGAATTCTCCATTTCCAAGAATTTCAGGCGTTCCACCGGAATTTGTACCGATTACTGGAACTCCGGCTGCCATTGCCTCGATAGTAACCATGCCGTATGTCTCGCTCTGAGAAGCCATTACGAAGCAATCAATAGCTTTATAAAAAATAATTACCTCTTTTAAAAACGGACGAATATGAATATATGCCTCGGCGTTATTAATTTTAATAAGCTCTTTAATACTAAGGAAATAGTCGTTTTCCTCGTTCAGTGTCGGCTCGCCGACAATTAATAATTCAACAAGTGGATATTTCTTCCGAAGTTCAATAATTGCTTGACAAAGAAAGAGTTGCCCTTTGAGCTTGTCTATTCTGCCGATAATACCAAAAAGGAAAGCATTTTCGTTAACTTTAAAAAATTCACGTGCTTCCTTTAAAGTAATACTCGAATTTTTGAACTTTTCAACCTCGACTCCCAGCGGGATTTGTAGGATTCTCTCAGCAGGGAAGCGGGTTTTCTGGGTAACTTGCTCTGCTAGGAGCTTAAGCGGCGAAATCCAGTAATCGAACTGCGAAAAGATGAAAGTATGGTACCAGTCTCGTTTATCGACGCCGAGCTGCATCTGTTGCTGGTAAATCATTTTTGGGAGCGGTTTTCGGCATAATTTGAGTAATTTTTTGGTATAAGCGAGCAGAGCTAAATCGTGAGTATGAAATGCGAATATGCCATCATAAGAGCCGCTGCTGAGGATTTTAAATAATTTTAAAGCAGTTTTAAAACAAAAATATTTTCTGTGAAAAGGTAAATTTAATAATTTTAAATCGTTTTCCATTGATGAAACGGCAAGCGGTGTGCCGTTGCGGGCAAATATTGTTACATCTACTCCATTTTGGGATAAGTTGCGAGTTAGTTTAACTACGTTTAGTTCGAGACCGCCCCAAGCTTTCGAAGTGCATATAAATGCCAGATTTATCATTAAAATATTGATAATGAATGTGTTAATTGAATAATTAAATTCATTGCAGAGAATTAATCGTAATAGGTGGACTCCACTCCGAAAATGGAGTCCATATTAACGCGAATTACAAAGAATCCCAAGACGATTATGGAACGATTTTGTGTATCATTCTTGGTATTGGAATTACTTCACGGATGTGTGCAGCGCCGGTAATCCACTTTACGGTTCTTTCCAAGCCGAGGCCGAATCCGCTATGCGGCACCGAGCCGTATTTCCTAAGGTCAAGATACCATTGGAAAGCGTCGACGGGCAATTCGTGCTGTTCAATCCTTTTTAAAAGCTTGTCGTAATCATCTTCGCGCTGGCTGCCGCCGATGAGTTCGCCGGCTCGCTCGGGTCCGAGCATATCCATTGCGAGAACGACTTTTTCGTTTTCGGGGTCGCGCTTCATGTAGAATGCTTTAACATCAGTTGGATAACGGTGGATAATGCACGGTTTGTCGAATTGTTCCATAATGGCTTCTTCCTGCACTGTGCCGAAATCTTCGCCCCAAGGGAATGGACGAATTTCAACGTCTTTGCCATTTTCATCCTTTTGCATTAGAGGAATGTCATGTTTGATTAACCAGTCGACAGCTTCAGTATAAGACATTCTGTAAAACGGACGTTTGATTTTCTCAAGCGGTCGGATGTCGCGTTCCAAAACGGCAAGTTCCTTCTGGCAAGTCTTTAATGCATAAGCGACAACGTATTCGATTAAATCCTCAGCCAAATCCATATCGTCGTTTATGTCGAAAAAGGCGGCTTCGGGTTCCAACATCCAAAATTCCGTTAAATGCTTGCGTGTTTTCGAATGCTCCGCTCGGAAAGTCGGACCGAACGTATAGACGCGTCCCAGCGCCATTGCCGAAGCTTCTGCATAAAGCTGACCGGATTGTGATAAATATGCGTTTCCGAGGTCGAAGTACTTTGTTTCGAACAGCGTGGAAGTGCCTTCGCAGGCATTGGGCGTTAAGATGGGGGAATCCATCAACTTGAATCCGTTGCCGTCCATAAAATCTCGAATAGCTTTGACGATAGCAGCCCGGCAGCGCATTATGGCATGTTGGCGAGACGAACGCAGCCACAAGTGGCGATGCTCCAACAAAAATGAGTCGCCATGCTCTTTAGGAGTAATTGGATATTCTTTAGCAATCTGAATGATTTCAAGATTAGTAACATCTATTTCATAACCGCCCGGAGCGCGCTCTTCGGCTCGAACATTACCGGTAACGATGATTGATGATTCTTGGGTTAAGCTTTTGGCATTATTGAAAATTTCTTCGCTTACATTGCCTTTGAAAACGACGCACTGGACGATTCCGGTGCCGTCGCGAAGTTGAATAAACTGTAATTTACCTTTGCCGGTGATGTTGAAAACCCAGCCTCGAAGAACGACTTCGCTGCCGACGGCTTTCGACAGCTCTTCGATTGTTTGATAACTCTTGTAGCGGGACATAGCGCTTCCATGATGAATAAAAAATATAATTTAGACGATTATACAAAAATAAGAATTTTTTAAGATTTATCAGGAATAATTCATAAGTCCTTTGAATAATTAATGAATATGAATTATAAAATCAAAAAAGGTTTTGCCATTTTTAAGCCGCCACAACAACAAAAAATCCGAATTGTAACTTATCCTATGGAAATATCGTCTTTAATCTATATTTTTGCATAATTAAACTTAATAAAAATAAATGGGGATAAAGTTATGTTGAAGAAAATTGCATTTGCTCTTGTATTAATCACTTCGACTTTCTATGTTTTTGCCGACGAGGAAGCCGAGGAATATCTGCAAAAAAGTCAAGCCGCTTATGGAGGAGTCGAAGCTTATAAAGCCATTAAAACACTAAAGTTCGAAGTAACCAAAGATATTATGGGTAATGATATTAAATTCAAATATTATTACATGAAGCCAGACAAATACAGACTTGAAAGCACTGTAAAGGACACTACTTTATATCGAATAATCGACGGTGACTCGGCTTATTTAAAATATTTGGATACAGTTTATATTATTCCTGCCGACCAAGTAAAAGACTATATTGAAGAAATCCATTCGAAAATTGCTTATGTATTACCCGACATTATGGACTATAAAAAGGACACTTCCGAATATGAATATATAGGCATGGAAAAACTCGGAACAAATCCTTACCATAAAATAAGATGTACCGATAAAGACGGTAATATCCAATCTTTTTACTTCGACAAGAAAGACTTTTTCTTTTCGAAGCTGACTATAAAGCAAGACGGACATGTTTTGGATGTCATTTTCAGCAAAGAGAAGAAATTTGGCAATATAACATTTCCAAGAAAAATCGAATATCAAGGCGACGGCTCAACTTATATGACAATCGAATATGATAACATTGAAGTTGATAGTGAGGTCGACCCAAAACTCTTTGCCAAGCCTGAAGGCATCGAAAAGCGATAATTTTACATTATATTGAATATTGAAAAGTAATAATTATAAACATTTTTCAATAATTATAAACATTTTTCTTTATTCACATTGTTTATGCTTGATAAATTGTAAATGACATTTTATACTAATTTCAACTTATATTTACAAAAAAAATGCAAAAAATAGGCAATATTTTTCGAATAACTATAATTACATTTTCAATCGCATTCTTTGCGTCTTGCTCATCCGAGGACAAGCCCGAAGACAAACAAACTACAGATTCAACCGCTTCAGCAGGCGATTCGGCATCGGTTTCATTTGATTCTGCATCGGCTGCGCTGCCAGAGATTTCTGAGGATGTAATCAAGAAAATTGCCGGCAGCGAAGAAGCTGGAACGGTTTTAATGAATTGCATCAATGCCCGCGGCGGAATTGAGGCAGTTAAAAAGATAAAATCCTTGAAAATATCTGCTGACGCAACCGACGGAAAAGCGACTGAAAAACTGAATTTCTATTATTCAGAACCACAGAACTATCGCTTGGAATATAATTCCGGCGATATGAAAATACTGCTTGGGCGCGACAGCACAAGCAATTGGGGCTATAATACCGAGAAAAAAAAGTATGATACGATTAGCGATATTGAGTTGCTGCAAAGCGTGTATTTCTTCAGGCAAAAAATTGCTGAATTCATTATCCCGCTGAGTTCATTCATCGACCCAAGCGTTAAAATCGACTTTAAGGGCGAAGTTGACGACAAAGGCAAAAAAGCTTACAAGCTGGTTTTCAAAGCGTCGATGAAAGACAAGGAAGGAAATACTCACGAAGCTGTTTTGGACGTTTTTATCGACAAGGAAACAAATCTGGATTACAAATACATCCAATATGTCGAAAACGAAAAGAAGGAAAAAGTGCCGGTTACAATTAATTTTTTGAATGACAGGAAAGTCGGCAGCTTTTTAGTTCCTTTCGTTATCGAATATTACCTTGGTAATGAAATGGTTCAAAAGAAAACGTTGAAATCAATCGACATCAATAAAAAATTAGATGCCGCTTTGTTCAAAATGCCAGCAAATCAACCCGAATAATCAATTAAGCGCATAATTATATGAATATACTGCTAATCGGCAGCGGCGGCAGGGAACATGCCCTGTCGTATTTCTTAAAGAAAAGTCCTTCGAATCCGACAATTTTTGCAACTCCCGGCAACCCGGGTATTGCCGAGTTCGCCGAATTAATTGCTATTAACACCAAAGATAATGCTGCTTTGGTTGATTTTTGCAAAAAAAAGAGCGTTGACTTTATTTTAATCGGACCAGAGCAACCTTTGGCTGAGGGTTTGTCGGATATTTTCGTTCTTAACGGCATTCCGTGCTTTGGTCCATCATCTCTTGCGGCAAGGCTCGAAACTTCGAAAGGTTTTGCCAAGGAGTTTATGCAGAGATATAATATTCCGACCGCTCAATTCAAGCGTTTCAATGCAAACGAAAAGAACAAAGCCATCGATTATATCCAAACATTAATACCACCGATTGTAATTAAAGCCGACGGATTGGCTGCAGGCAAGGGCGTTATCATTGCCGAAAGCCGTTTCGAAGCCGAACGGACGCTCAATGAAATGTATGGCGGATTGTTTGGCGATGCAGGAAAGTCCATTGTTATCGAAGAATATCTCGAAGGGGAAGAGGCTTCGATATTTGCCATTTCGGACGGAAAAAATTTCTGCTTGCTGGCTCCATCGCAGGACCATAAAAGAATAGGGGATGGCGATACCGGTAAAAATACCGGCGGAATGGGCGCTTATGCTCCTGCACAAATCGTTACGATGCCATTGCTGAAGAAAATTGCCGATAAAATTATTAAACCTGCTCTAAAAGGTATGCAAACCGAAGGCAGCCCATATATAGGCTGCTTATACGCTGGTTTAATGATAAACAATAACGAGCCAAGCGTTGTGGAGTTCAATGCCCGATTTGGCGACCCGGAAACTCAACCTGTTTTATCTGTGTTCGAAGGTGATTTGGCTCGATTGCTCGAAAGCGCTGCAAAAGGTTCGCTCGATTTAACGGCGATAAAAAATATCTGCGCCGGTGCAGCATGCTGCGTTGTTATGGCTTCAAAAGGTTACCCTGATTCTTTCGAAAAAGGCTTCGAGATTACTGGTATCGACAAAGCTCAAGAAAACGGTTCAATTGTATTCCATGCAGGAACTTCACTGAAGAATGGAAAACTGGTTACTTCCGGCGGCAGGGTCCTTGGTGTTACTGCAAAGGCTAGGTCTTTACGTTCTGCAATCAAAAAAGCTTACGATTCCGTTAAGGAAATTCATTTCGATAATGCTTATTATCGCTCGGATATTGGGAAAAGAGGCATTTGATTCAATCCGGATATTTCACATTGAATTTTGTAAAATGAGATTTTGAAAAAAAATATAAAATGTCATTCCGAGTTTGCCTCGGAAACCATCTTGCAGGCTGGCACACACGATGTAGTCAGTAATCACTATGTAATCAGTTATTAAATTCCAACCATTTTGGCTTCGTATCTGAAGTATTCTTCCAGTTGAGACTTGTAATTGCATGCCAAACGCTTGGTTAGCTTAATAACAGATTGATTTTTATCGGCTAACTTGCTTGTTTTTTCGATTACTTTTTTAAAGAAATCTTCTTTAGGGAAGACTTCGTTAACTAATCCGATTCTTTTTGCTTCATCAGCTGAGATATTGTCGCAACCTATTAATATTTCATGCGCTTTCTGATTACCGACATACATCGGCAGCAAAAAAGGAAGACCGCCCGAAGGATGCACGCCAAATCGCTCGTGCGATAGCGAAAATTGCATATCCTCCGATGCAAAACGGAAATCTGCGGTCAATGACAATCCAAAAATAGGTGTAACGATTGTTCCAGACAGTGCCGATACGTAAATTTTCTTGTAGTCAATCATTTTTAGCACGAAGCTGCGGAAGTTGTTCAGCTGCTTAGCTTTATTCAAACGGCGCTGGGCTTCGGCATGCGAGCCGGTTTTGCCATTGCCATCGTCAAGAATACGCGATAGGAATTTGTGGTAGCCCTCGTCATCGAAAACATTCGGCTCGTTGAACATTATCAAAGCTTTAATCATTGGGTCGCGTTCAACCCATTCGCAAAGGGTAATAAATTGTCCGGTTTTTTCAGGTTCGGATAGAAATTCGAATGAGCGTTCTTTATGCTTAATAACCGCAATATCCTCAATAACTTGAAATTCAAGCTCGTCATTTTCAAAACCAAATACAGATTTCTCTTTCATATCCGCCTCTAATTATATAATATTGATTGCTAAAATAATTAAAATTAAACTTAATAAAAATTTTTATTATTTCATTACTAAAAACAATACTTATCTCATAATTGATACTCATTCGATGACTCGAAGTCATCGGATGAGTATATATGAAAAACTTAGAATGATTTAATTTTAACTCTGGAACGAGAAAATACATAATACATCGTGGGTATAACAAACAGTGTCAAAAGAGTAGCAGCAAACAAACCACCGATTGATACTATACCCAACGGCACGCGCATTTCGGCGCCTGCATCGCCGATTCCAAGCGCCATGGGCAACATACCCAGAATTAAAGCGATAGTAGACATGATTTGCGGACGCAATTTTGTCGGCGCTCCTTCGATTAAGGCATCCTTTGGCAGCATACCCTGCTCTCGTCGCAGCTGGTTTACGTAATCAAGCATAAGAATGGCATTGTTCACCACTATACCAATGAGCATAATTATACCCATCATCGATGTTATACCGAATGATACATTAGCATAATAAAGGAAAATGAAAACGCCAATTAACGACAACGGAATTGTCATCATAATATATATCGGTTGTATGAAGCTTTCGAGCATCGCACAAAGCAGCAAGTATGTAAGAATAATTGCAATCATAAACGCGAACATCATGTCATTAACCATCTCGTTCATCATCTTTGTCGTGCCGCCCCACCGGAAATGATAGCCGCTCGGCAGGTCGATAGTCTTCAAGCGTTTGTCGATTTCGCTTGTAACATTACCCATCGGCACTGTCGGAGCGTTAGAGCAGTCAAACTTGATTGTGGTGTATTTTTCCCTATGTAAAATACGAGTATAGCCATTAGTAAACTTAATATCGGCTATTTGGGCTAGTCTGAAAGAACCACGTGGCGAAACGACTGTAATATTACCGATTTTTTCCGGAGTATCGACTGATTCATTAGTCAAAGTAACAACAATGTCATATTCATTTCCTTTTTCGCGGTATTTCGATGACTCGATCCCTTCTATCGATGAACGCAAGGTCAGCGCAACATCCGAAACAGTTAATCCCAAATCGCTGAGTATTTCCCTTTTCGGATAGACTGTTATTTCTGGTTTTCCCGGTCTGCTGCTGTTATCGAGGTTTATCAATCCGGGAACGTCTTTAATCGTTGCAATCACTTTTTCTTTTATTTCCTCCATCTTGGCAAGGTCCTGTCCCATCAAGTAAAATTGAATAGGGGAGCCGCCTTCGCCCATGTCGTCGTTAACGTCTACTATGATTTTTGCATTTGGTATATCGGCAAGTTCTTTGACGAATACTCCAATCATGTCTGTATGTCGGGTTGTTCTTTCCTTGGCGTCGACCAGCTGCACTTCCATCTTGGCTAAGTTTGTGCCGGTATTCAAATTGTCAATCAAACCCAAATTTGTTACCATGAATTTAATTTCGGGATGTTTCTTTAATCTGGTTTCAATTTCATTCAGGATTTTGGCGGTTTCCGAAAGATTGGTGCCTTGGTTTAGTTCAACCGTTACTTTCAGTTTTCCGTCATCCATTGTCGGTAGGAATTCGAACCCGAGTTTACTGCCGTAGAACATTGTAACCAAGATGAAAACAACAAATGTTGCAATAATAATTAATCCCGAAATTATCTTGTTTTTCAAAACGACGCGAAGCATTGAACGGTATATATCATCCCATTTATTGAAAAATGCTTCGAAAGCAGCGCTGATTCTACCTTCTTTTGATTTTTTCGGCAAAATGAGCGAAGCAAGCATCGGTGTTAGAGTAAATGAGAAAATTAACGAGAATATTGTTGCAAATGTCGCAGCCAGCGCCAATTCACGCAAATACTGTCCGACAATTGAACTCATGTTGGCAATCGGTAAGAATACAACTATATTTGTCAGTGTTGATGCCATGACAGCAACCATCACTTCCGAAGTGCCTTCGTAAGCCGCCTCCTTGTTGTTTCGTCCCATATTCCGGTAGCGGAAAATATTTTCAATCACAACAATAGAGTTTGCAACAAGCACACCGACTGAAACCGATAATCCCATAAGCGTCATCATGTTCAGCGTCAATCCGAAAGCTTTAAGCAACATAAAAGTCGAAATGATTGATGTCGGCATCGAAAGCGCAACAATAATCGTTGACCTTATATTGTGCAGGAAGAAGAACAAAATTATCGCTGTAAACAACACACCCAAATAAACGTTGCTCATCGTGTCATTAACGCTCGAGCGTACGAATTCAGATGCATCTTGTATAATTTCAAGCGTGCAACCCGGCGGCAGTTCTTGGTTAATTTCCGGTACCGCGGCTCGAACGGCGTCGGATACACGGACGACGTTTCCGTCGATGCTTTTCACAATACCCATTCGGACGACGTTTTCGTTCTTAACCTTATCGATATTATTGAAATAAACTGCACGTTGGCGGACATCCTTTCCGGTGTCGAGTATGGAAGCGAATTGACGCAGCTTTTTATTCCCGAATGGTGTTGGGATTTGCATATCGAGCATTGTCTGAATATTATTCAATTCACCTTCGAGACGGACAGTATATTCTTGGTCGTCCAATTGGAAATATCCACCAGGGATATTCATGTTATAAGCTTGCAATATACCAAGCAACTGAGGCAAGGATATTGAATTTTCGTAAGCTACTCTATTATCAAGAATTACTTTAATTTCGCGTTCCTGTCCACCAGTAATATTGATGTTTCCAACGCCTTCGATTTGCGAGAAACGGTCTTTAAGTGTTTTATCGGCAATTTCCCATAACTCGCGTGGGTCAAGATTGCCGCTTAGCAGCACTTCTATGACAGGAAAGGCTCGAAAATCAATTTTTTGAATAATTGGTTGCTCGGCATTATCGGGCAGCTTGTTCAGAATCTCGTCGACCTTGTCTTTAACCTCTTGATTGGCAACGTCAACGTTCTTGCCGATTTTGAACTCGATGAACACAATCGATACTCCATCCAAGGAGTATGATTCGACGCGCTCAATTTGGCTAATAGTTGAAACGGTTTCTTCAATTCTTTTGCTGATTAATGTTTCGATTTCTTTTGGACCGGCTCCGGGATAAACGGTCGAAATTGTAACATAAGGTATTTGAACATCGGGCTGCAAGTTCATATTCAACCCGAAATATGCTATGGCTCCGAACAACAGGAAAACAAAAATCATAACCGTTGTTGTAACGGGCCTGTCAATTGACATTTTAGCAAGAAACATAATTAATTCCTGTTCTTGATTCTTATTTAAATTATCTTTTGTTTGATATAAACGAAAAACTTATTTAACAACGACTTTCTTGCCGTTTTCGAGCATTGCGACGCCTTCGGTAATCAACCTGTCGCCGACGTTCAATCCGCTTAAAACTTCGACTTCGATGCCGCTTTCCACTCCGGTTTTTATTTCCCTTTCGACAGCTGTGCCGTTGTATTCTATAAACACAAACTTTTTATCCCCGTGAGTAGTGATAACGCTGCGGGGTATAACAATATCGTTCTTTTTTTCGAATGTTTTAATCTTGACTTCGACTAAAATACCACTTTTCAGCTCTTCGCCGCGGTTATCAAATTGGATTTCAACGGGGAAAGAACGAGTTAATTCATCCATTGCAAGCGGGATTTCGGTAATTCTGCCTATGTATAGTTTGTTGTTGAACGTAACGACCGCTTCCATACCGAGTTTTAATTGGGCGACTTCTTCGCCGGATACGTTAAGACGCGCTTTCATTCTGGCTATCGAGCCAACGGTAAACAAAGGTTTGCCGTGGTCAACATTGTCGCCGACTTTCACGTTCATTTCCAATATTTTTCCGGAAATTGGCGCCCTTACGAACAACATTTGGTTGAGCGATTCATAATTGCGCTTGTTCACCAAATACTGAGTTTCGGCATTATCGAAATTCTGCTGTGATGTTTCGCCTGCAGCAAGCAAGTTCTTCATACGTTTGTATAGTAGTTCAGAGTTGTCGAGCGCAGCTTTTGCCTGCGAATATTGTAATGCCGGATTGTCGGTCGGAAACTCGATTATTACTTGACCTTCGCTGACGTGTTCGCCGACTCTTGCTTTGACCGATACGACTTTATCGGCTACCATAGACGTCTTTGTAGATTCTAGAATGCCAGATAGTTTTGAGTAGAAAGTAAGAGATTTTTCAAAATCCTTTGCCTTTATGGGCTCAACGCGGATTGGAATACCTTCTTCGTCGCGGATTTGTTCCATGCTTTTAGCGGGTTCTTTCTCTTCTTTTTGGCATGACACCAACAAGATTGAGAAGACTAACAAGCTAAATACCAGTTTTAATACGCTTTTGTTATTCATTTTTGACATAAATGTCTCCGAAAATATATTTTAAATAACTTTATTTCTTTAATAAGCGAATATACGATTCGTCAAGCGAACCGGTTAATGATTCGATGCCGGTTTTGGCGACAATGTAATCATAGACCGATTGAAGCATATTCGTCCGAGCAGTTCGCAGCGCCATATCGGCATTTTGGATTTCAAGCTGAGTACCGGTGCCGTTTGTATAGCGGGCATTGGCAATGTCGTATGCTTTTTCTGCGAGTTCGATGTTCCGTTTTTGTGCTTCGATATTGCTTTTTACGCGTTCGATTTCGATTACTTTCGATTTTATTTGTGTTACAATATAATCTCTTAATTGACTGATTTGCTCTGTTGTTTGCTCGACTGCGATTAATGACTGCTCTACTTTTTTCTGGGTCTGGAAGCCATTAAACAAGTTCATCGAAAGACTAATGCCCACGATTGCCGATGAATAATTCATATAATTCCAATCGTCTGCCGAGCCAGCAAGAGTATATTTGCCAAATGCTGCTAAAGAAGGCCAGTAACCTGATTCATCGACTTTTATTGACGCTTCGTCAAGCTCTTTCTTTCGCTCGAGCGTTAGAATGTCAAAATTTGACTTCATGGATTGATTAATCAGTTCATCTAATGATTGCAGTTCTTCATTAACATATTCTAATTTGCCGCTCAATTCGATATCAGTGTTCATATCCAAACCAATAAGAACTTTTAAGCCATTTTTAGCATTCTTTAATTGATTACTTAGCTGATAAATCGCAGGCTTAAGGTTTTCGACCTGCACTGCAACTTGCAATGTATCATACTCCGAGACCAATCCTTGAGCATTGAGCGCCTTAACATTATTCAGATTGTCTTGCGCATTTTTCAAACTTTGTTCAAGTATAGTTAACATGTCTTGAGCAAGCAGAATGCCATAGAAAGCTATTTTTACGTCATGCACCGTTGCCGAAGCCTTCGAAAGCAGCTGCTGTCGCGAGAAATCCACATAAGATTTAGCCGCCTTGATTCCTTCGAACACTGCAGAATTGAATAGAATCTGTGTCGCTTGAATCGAAGCTTCGTAGTTATTTGATTGGCTCATTGACATCAAGGTATTGCCCACATTGATTTTACTGGCTATGTCCTCGTTTATAAGATGTTCATCATAAAGAATACCATAAGTAACTTTTGCAAGCAATGATTGAAAATCAACAAACGGTATCATAGGTTTTGAAATGAAATACGAGTACGACGCCGCCAAATCAACAGTCGGATAGATGTTACCACGCGTTTGTTCAACAGCGGCTTCGGCTTTGATTACATCGAGTGTTGCAACTTTTATGTCGCGGTTATTTTCGAAAGCGGTGGCTATTGCATCCTTGATGGTTAATTTGCGGGTTTGCGCTTCGGCTTGTTTCGGGCCGAAGAGCAGCAAAACAGTAAAAACGAATAGAATAGCTCGCAACGAGCTATTAAATCCTTTTCTCTTTTTATTTATCATAACAATCCTTATATGATTATTAATGTTTATATGTCGTTCGTAAAGTATACTTATTAATATCGTTGCAAAAAATTATCGTTGCAAAAAATTTTTTGATATTCGATTCTACCTTTATCGGTCAGCAAGCCGTTGAAAAGTATATCGAATATACTGCGTTTGTAATCATTCATTGAAATATTGTGTTCCATTAAAACATTTAGCGACATCATTTTTTCGAATGCTGCATAAATAATAATATAAGCTGCGTCGATACTGAAACTGCTTCTGAACAAGCCTTGGCGGCGGGATTTTTCGGATATTTCGTAAAACATTTTCTTGAATTGGTTCTTTCTGAAATCTTCAATTCTTGCGAAAATATCCGGACGTTTTGTTTTGATTTCAATCATCAATTGGCGTTCGAGTTTCATGCTGCTGTCGTGTCCGGCTTTCCACAAATCGATTATTTGCTCGATAACGCTTACTTCAGGCTCATTCTTGAATTTATTTACGATTGAATTTATTCTTTCTTCAATTTCATCGAGAATTTGGTTTACTACTTCGCCGAATATTTCGTCTTTAGAGCTGAAATGTTCGTAGAGTGTTCGTTTTGATATTGATAACTGGCGTGCAATATCGTCGGTTGTTACCGACGAAAAGCCGTTTTCAAGGAACAACTCCCTTGAATTTCTGATAATCCTATCTCGTAGTGTTTCTTGAAATTCCATTTTTGGGGTACTGAATAAACTTG
>CAYLSY010000028.1:0-13634 GCA_964386275.1 uncultured Hyphomicrobiales bacterium | reverse complement strand
TCCGAAAAGAAATAATTTTAAAAAGCTATATTATTTCTTACTTTAAATACTGTAATTGCATAGGATTATGAGTAGAAAAGCCAAGAACGAAGCGTTTTCCCTTGCCGAGAGAACCGAAAGCCAATATAAAGCAATATTTAATGCTTTACCTGATTTATTTATTTTAAAGGATGCCGAGGATAGATGGATTAGCGCCAGCAACTCGACATTGCAGGTTTTTCAATTAAATGATATTGAATACGTTAACAAAACCGATGCCGAATTGTCGAAATTAATTAAAAAAGACATGGTTAATTCTTTTTTGTCTTTAATGGACAACGACGAATTGGTATGGGCTATCGGCAAAACCGCTCGCACGGATGATTTAATCTTGTTCGTCAATGGAAATAAAAGAGTTTATGATGTCGTGAAAGTACCGTTTTTTGATGAAAACGGTAATAAAGAAATGATTCTAACCCATTGCCGTGATATATCATTGCGCGCAGCCGAGAAAAAAACAGCGCCTGTTAAAGAACTTGGCAATAATACCATTAATCAGGCATTGGAAGCAGGCAATATTGGTTTTTGGGAGTGGGACATTGCTGCCGGCAAATATTATTTTAATCCATCTCTTTATAAACTATTGGGTTATTGTAATAATGAAATAGCTCTTGAACCTAAAGTTTGGCAGGAAATTTTGCATCCTGAGGATTTCGCTGCAGTTAAAGAGGCATTCGAACAGCTTTCAAGCGGGAAAATCAGCAACGTCGATATTCGATTTAGGATACAACAAAAAAATGGAAATATAATTTGGGTGAAAAGCGTCGGAAAGACTATCGGCATAAACTCCAAAGGAGTTCCACAAAAAGCTGCTGGCTCATTAATCGATATTTCACAATTGGTTAAAGCCGAAGAAGAAATCGATCGTTTAAAACAAGCACTCGAAGAAGCTGAAAAAAATCTTAAAGTGGACATTAAGAAAAAATACAAAGATATTGAAAAAGCCAACTCTTATTTGATAACTGAAAATGAAGAACTGAAGCGGATGAACCTGAAAGTTGTCAATGATACCAATAAAATACTTGTTCTAAACGATGAATTGCTTGAATCACAAAAACAGCTAAAGCAGTTTATAAGAGAGCTTGAAGAAAGAGTTGAAAAGCGTACTATGCAGCTGATAAAGGCAAAGGAAAAAGCTGAAGAAAGCGACAAGCTAAAAACTGCTTTCCTGTCGAATATGTCGCATGAAATTCGTACTCCGATGAATGCCATACTTGGTTTTACGAAAATGCTCGACGACCCGAATCTCAAGGATTCCGAACGAAGGGACTATATCGATATCATCAACCAAAGCTCATTAAGATTACTCAGCGTTATCAATGATATTATCGATATTTCAAAAATCGAATCCAACCAAATCGAAATGAACGAAATGAATTTCAGTTTGAACAGTCTAATCAGCGAATTGTTCAAATTTTATAAACCACATGTTACACGCAAGAAAATCAAGTTCAAAATTCATGATACTACCGGCGGAACAGATTATATCGTTTCCGGCGACGAACAAAAGGTCTATCAGGTTATGTCCAACCTTATAAGTAACGCTTTGAAATTCACAAGCACAGGCACCATCGAAATCGGATACAAAATTCTCAAGGATGCCGTCAGGTTCCATTGCAAGGATACCGGCATCGGCATAAGCGAAGATGTTCAGCTTAAAATTTTCGAACGTTTCCGTCAAGCCAGCTTTTCGCATACAAAGGACCATGGCGGCACAGGACTTGGGCTATCGATTGCAAAGGGCTTGGTTGAATTGATGGGAGGCGAGATTTGGTTTCGTTCTACTGTTAATAAAGGCTCAGTCTTTTATTTCACAATTCCGTATATTCCCAAAGCCAATTTGATTATCCCTGCCGGTTCTTCGATAACCGGCAAGACGATGGAAGTTGAATGGTCTGACAAAACCTTCCTTGTCGCCGAAGATGAGGATTTGAACTATAAATACTTGTATAAAATTCTCAAGAAAACAAAAGTAAACGTCATCAGGGTTACAACCGGACGCGAGGCGCTGGACACGGCGCTTTCGAATGACCGTATTGATTGTATATTGATGGACGTCAAGATGCCTGAAATGAACGGTTTCGAAGCGACAAAAGCAATTAAGGCAATTAAAAAGAACATACCAATTATCATCGTAACCGCTTACGCTTTGAGCGGCGAAAGAGAATTGGCATTCTCGTCAGGCTGCTCGGATTACTTAGCTAAGCCATATTCAGACGTAGATTTGATTAATGCAATCGCAAAATGGATGTAATCATTTTTTAAGTAAGTCCTCGATAGATAATTCTACTGTTGGAAATTTGAAGTTGAATCCGATTGACTGCATCTTCTGTGGCAACGCTTTTACACTCGAAAGAACCATCCTTGACGATTCTCCCATAAGAGCTTTCAATATAAAAGCCGGCACGTTTAAAAAAGCCGGCTTTTTTAACGCTCTGCCCAGCGCAATCGCAAAATCTTTCTGAGTAAGCGGACTGGGAGATACGCAATTAAATGCGTCTTCAACCAAGTTGTCTTCTATTGCACGAATTAGCATCTCCGTTAGGTCATCAATATGAATCCAAGACATATACTGCTTTCCGCCGCCTAAGCTGCCGCCGGCAAAGATACGAAAAGGAGCCGCCATACGTGGGAATGCGCCTGCTTCTCTTGCCAAGACAATTCCGATTCTGGCTATCGCCACACGTGTTAGTGATTTTGCTTTCATTGCTTCTTCTTCCCACTTTCGGCAGACTTCTGCCAAGAAATCCGCTCCGGCAGACGATTCTTCGGTAATTGCAATGCTGCCTCTATCGCCATAATAACCAATGGCAGATGCGTTAAGCAGCGCTGGAGGGCTTTCTGCTTCGGCAATTGCTTCGACTATATGCCGGGTAGCATTAATTCGGCTATCAAGTATAATTTGCTTGTATGCTGATGTCCAACGCTGTCCAGCTATTGAAGCGCCGGCAAGATTCACTACGCATTCTGACTTTTCGAACGCTTCCTGCGCTGTGCCGCTGGCAACATCAACCCAAGAATAAGCTTTAGTGATAAAAGGTAATAGTATCTTGTTTTTTCCTGCATCGCGCCCGATTGAAATAATTGAGTAGCCGCGCTCTATTAGTGTTTTCGATAATCTGGAGCCAATTAAACCGCTTGCTCCGGCTATAATTATTGATTTTTTCATATAATTTGGGGAATGATGTATATAGTAAATTGTACTAATGTTTTAGTTCTCTAAAATATGAAATATTGACAGCCAAACAAAAAAAAATAGTATTTCAAAAAAAAATGATAATTTGCATCAAACAAATATTCAAGTTTATTGTGAGAATTATGGATAGAACGGAATTAGCAAAAAAAATATACAATATATCTCATTTAACAGGCGAATTTCTATTGCGTTCGGGCAAAATTAGCAATGAATACTTCGATAAATACTTGTTCGAAAGCCGTCCGGAATTGCTTGACGCAATCGCCGAGCATATTATCGGAATTCTGCCGAATGACATCGATGCGCTTGCAGGATTGGAAATGGGCGGAATACCGATTACGACCGCTCTTTCGCTGAAAACCGGCATACCAACAGTATTTGTAAGGAAAAAAGCCAAGGAATACGGCACTCGTAAAATTGCCGAGGGAATGGATATTTCCGGTAAACGATTGCTTGTTGTCGAAGACGTTATTACAAGCGGCGGCCAGGTTATTCTAAGCGTAGACGAGCTTCGTCGGCAGGGCGCTGTCGTTACTAATGCTGTTTGCGTTATTGACCGTCAATCAGGCGGCAGCCAAGCTTTGCTTGATGCGGGAATTGAACTGCAGCCTCTTTTTTTAATGTCGGAACTGAAGTAATCTGATTGATTCTATTTGTTTTTAACGTAAATTCTTAACGGTTTTTATTGGTAATCATTGCTTCAGCCAATTTTATACCAATTTTTCGTTGATTTTACCGATAAATAAATCCAATTTATCTACTATTTCGTCCTTTCGTTCGAACAATTCTTCGTATTTCTTTTCTTTGTTCCGGATTTCCTGCCTTAGTCGAATGATTTCGTTTTCGCTTTCTTTCAAGGACTGGCGCAGCATATCGAGTTCTGTTTCCAAATCAGCTGTTGTTTGGCTAAGAGCATTAATCTCTTTGGCTGAAGCAAGTAATCGCGACTCGAGTGATGCAAGCTGACGCTCATGCTCCAACTTAGCGTTTTCGAACTGCTGGTTTAGCGATTCGTTCGCCTTGCGAGTTAGAGCTAATTCAGCTTTTGTCTTTTCGGTATCGGATAAAAGTTCAGAAAGCCTGTCCCGTTCTTGCTTTAGGCTATCATAATTACACAAAAGCTCAGTCAATTGCGTTTCCTTGAGCGAAAGGAGATTTCTTGTGTCCTGCAGCGTCTTTTCGAAAACGAGTTTCGTGTTAAGTTCAACTTGGAGCCTATTTTCAAGTTCCGAGATTTTTTCGTCTGCCATAGCTAACTTCTCGTTCAGACGTGTTAATTGCTTTTCAGATTCTTCGCTAATCTTGGATTTTTCTTGCAGATTCGAAATATGAGTTTTTAACGATTCTATTTCATCTCTCATGAAATTGGCTGTTTCGGTCAGCTTATTGATTTCTTCACGGCTATTGGCTGCTGATATGTCGCTGGCAAGTTTCAGAGCTGTTAGCTGCTCTATCTGCTCGGAAAATTCTTGGATTATTTTATCCTTTGTCGGCAAAATTTCTTCGAGTTTCTTCATCCGGTCAATTTCCGCAATCAGCCTAAGTTTTTCATCAACAAGAGCATTATGAGCATTGTTCAGAGCGGCAATTTGCTCTTTTTGTTCTTCGAACTGCTGAGCCGAAAACGACGCTTTTGCAGTTAACGATTCAATTTGCAAGTGCAGTTGCCTCTTCTCGTTTTCGAGGATTTCGTTGTTACGCTTATAATCTTCGATAGACTGCTTAAGAGCTGGTATTTGACTGAGTAGATGTAAATTACGTTCATTTTGGGCTTTTTCTTCGGATAAAGCATTTGTCAGTTCATCTAAACGTTGTATGTTCAAAGCTTCGTTTTGAATGTACTGTTGCTTCTCATCTTCGAAATGCTCAATCTTGGCTTTCAACAATGATATTTCTTTAGCCTTTTCATTCCACGTATCGAGCGATACCCTTAATTCCGAATTTGTTTGTTCTAAATTTGTGATAACTTCTTTCAGACGCGATATTTCCGATTTTAGCTCGTCGGTATCGAATTCAAGAGCGGTAATTGTCTCGCTATACTCTTCGATAATTCTATCTTTGTAATTCAAATCGCCTTGAAGTTTTATAAGCGAACCACTTTGGTCTTGGATTCTATCATTTAATTGAGCGATTATTTGTTTCAAATCTGCGTTATGGGCTTCTGCGCTTTCGATATTCTGACGTGCCGCATCGAGAGCCGTTAGCTCGTTCTTTAGACCTGTAATTACTTCGTCCTTTTGTGCCAGCGCCAGTTTTGCGTCTTTTATAAATTCCTCAATCTTTTCAATTGCAGCCGCTGCAGAAATTTCTTCTTTAAACAAGTTCGTATCGTCATCAAAATCCAAGTCCTGCTCATGTTTTTGGGGATATACATGCCTTTCAAGCATGGAGAATATTGAACGTTCCAGAGCATCAATCCTTCCGTTGCACTTGTTTCGTTCACTGTCATTTTCGAATTGTTTGCTTTGCAGTTCAGCAATTCGGTTTTTCAGTGCATCAATTTCATCAAGTTTGGCATTAATTTCTCGATTTTTTCGAGCAATTTCATTCTGCGAAAAAGTCGAATTTTTCTCCATCTCGCTCAATTCGGCTAAACGGTTCCGAAGCTTTTCGTTCTCGATTTTGAGTATACCTGCTGTTTCTCGGCTACGGCTAAGTTCTTCCAGAGCGGTTTCCGAAGCCTGAAGTTTTTCGCTTATCACCACAAATTCGTTTTGCAAATGCTCGAAATCTTCTTTTAGCTTTGAATTTTTAACGATAATTTCGTCAAGAGATTCGAATTGAGCCTTTTTGATTTCAAAATCATTCGTTAATTCTGTTCTAAGGCGCTCATACTCTTGCTTTTCGGCATCAAGGAGTGCTATTTTTTCTTTGTAATCAAATTCCAAACGCTTCTCTTCTTCGATTCTGCGCTCTAAATCTGAAAGCTTTTGCGATAAAGCAGCATTATCGGCGCGAAATGCTGAAATAGTGTCTGCAGCGGCTTTAACGCTTTGCCAGAGTATATCGAAAGCCGCCTTTAAATCTGAAGAATGTTCCATGTCCTTAGCTGATGCCATTTTTGAGTTTTCGTCCATAATTATTGATGATTTTTAAAAGGCTCTGAGTTTAGCGCCGAATTGGTCTTCAAGCTTTGCTATAATTCTCTTTGTCGATTTCTCTACTTCCTCGTCCGTTAAGGTTCTTTGCTCGGATTGGAAGAATAGTGAATAAGCAATGTTTTTCTTACCCGGCTCGATGGATTTGCCTGTATAAACATCGAATACTGTAACATTTTTCAGCAATTCGCCGCCGTTTTCGAGTATTAAGTTTCTCATTTCTTCAGCAGGTGCCGAAGAATCGACAACGAAGCCCAAATCGCGCTCTATTGCAGGAAAAGCCGCAACCTTGCTGTATTTCAAAGCTCTTCTTTCAACTTTGGCTAACACTTCCATATCGACAAGAATCAAGAATACTTCGCCCGGAATATCGAACTTTTTCACCAATGCCGGATTCGCCTCGCCCAATCTACCTATTAACGTATCACCGCAGAATATTTCGAGCGAGTTTTTGCCGAATGAGCTACTGTCCGATTCATTTATTTTAAAAGTTACGTTTAGTATTTTTAAAAACGAGGCTAATCCTTCGAAAGCGCCTTTAATATCGTAAAAATCAACCTTTTCGTCCGCAACGCCCCATTGGCGTGGCATGCGGCTTCCGAAAGCCGCTGCAGCAAGCCATTCCTTTTCGAGAATACCCGGAACGAATCTGCCAGCGCCTTCTACATTAGAAAATACCTTGCCGATTTCGAATAGTCGAATTCGCTGAGTGCCGTTTCTTAAGTTCCACGCAATCGTTTTCATCATCGACGGCACAAGCGACGGGCGCATAATCGAAAGCTCCTCGCCAAGCGGATTCAACAGCCTGACAGGATTTTCTGTGAAAAATGCCGCATTTTGCGGGTCGAGCATGTTTTGCGTAATCGTTTCATGCCAACCGTTGTTTGCGAAATAGTCGCGAATGGCTCGGCGCAACGGATTTACCGCTAAATGTTCCGGTACGGGATTGCTGTTCATATCGAATCGCGAAATAAAATCCGGTTCTATATTATCGTAATTATATAAACGAGCGATTTCTTCGACTAAATCAGCCTCGATACTGATGTCAACACGATAGGAAGGCGCTTTAGCAATTAAGCTTTCGACGTCTTCCGAAATTATTTCAAAACCGAGATTGAGCAATAGATTTTTCATTGTTTGATTGTCAATATCAGCGCCGATGAGAGTTCTTGCCCTATCGTAATTCATTTTGATAGCTGGAATATCAATTTTCGTAGGATATAAATCGATGTAACCTTTGTCGATTGTGCCGCCGCAAAGCTCGGCAATAAGTGCGGCAGCTCTGTCCAGTGCATATATTATTCGGTTAATGTCCACTCCGCGCTCAAATCGATATGAAGATTCGCTTTGAATGCCAAGACGTTTTGCAGTGCGGCGAACGGATTGAGGCTTGAAATAAGCAGATTCAATCAATATATCGGTTGTGTCATCGCCGATTTCGCTGTTTTCGCCGCCCATAACTCCGCCGATAGCAACCGGCTTTTCGGCGTCGCAAATCATCAGCATCGAAGCGTCGAGCGTCCTTTCCTTGCTGTCTAATGTCGTGAATTTTTCGCCTTCTGAAGCCGTTCGAACGATAATCTTGCTGCCGGCAACATTCTTCAGATTGAATGCATGCAGCGGCTGGCCGCATTCGAGCATTACAAGATTGGTAACATCGACAGCAGCGTTGATTGGACGCATTCCGAGCAGCGTTATTCTGCTTTTCAACCAGTCGGGCGATTCGACGATTTTCACTCCTCGCACTGTTCGTGCAGCATAGCGGAAGCACCGCTCCGAATCAGCAATTTCGACCGAAGCAATGCTTTCGATGGGTTCGCCGTTTTCAAATAACTTTATTTTATATTCATGAATTTTTGTTCCAAAATGTGCAGCCAATTCGCGTGCAACTCCGATATGACTCAGCCAGTCAGGACGATTGGGCGTTATGCCGATTTCGAAAACGACATCGTTCATACCGAGAAAATCGGCTAAGGGTAACCCGATTGGTGTATCTGGTGGTAACACCCAAATGCCGGAATGGTCATCGTCGAGTTCTAACTCGGCACGGCTGCAAATCATTCCGGATGACATTACGCCGCGAATTTTTCTTTCATCCAGCTTGATGCCGTTTTTGGGTACTACCGCTCCGGGAGTGCCAAGACATACTGTTTGACCGGTTGCGACATTAGGAGCGCCACAAATTACGGTTCTTTCAGTCTTCCCGTCGAATACCTTGCAAACCGTGAGTTTATCGCTATTTTCAAGCTTTTCGGCATTTAAAACTTTTGCGGTAACAAATCCTTTAAATATTTCAGAATAATCAATAATTTCTTCAACTTCAATTCCAAGCATTGTCATAATGCCCTTCAGTTCGACAACCGGACAGTCGAAATCGACGAAATCCTTTAACCAATTAAGAGATATACGCATAATACACGAACATTTTTGAATAATATAAACTATTGGAAAGAACAAATTTAAGGAATTTTTTTTAATTTGTTATATGAATTAGGGTAAAAATAATATTTGAATTGCACAATGAAATCACATAGAAAAGAAATCTGGTTCAATGTCCCGCAACGAAGGGCATTTATCAATATAACTCAACAAGTTGCAGCTGCTGTTGCTGAATGCGGAATTCGCGAAGGTTTAGTCCTTGTAAATGCAATGCACATTACGGCAAGCGTTTTCATTAATGATGATGAGCCGGGTCTGCACCATGATTACGAACAGTGGCTCGAGCGTCTTGCGCCAGAAAAGCCGCATTCGCAATACCGCCACAACACTTTCGAAGATAATGCCGATGCCCATATGAAGCGTCAAATCATGGGGCGCGAAGTTGTCGTTGCTATCACTAACGGTAAATTGGATTTAGGTCCTTGGGAGCAAATCTTCTACGGCGAGTTTGACGGAAAACGCAAGAAACGCGCACTGATTAAGGTGATAGGGGAGTAGTGGACTTATTTTTTAAGCGAACAAGTCTTTTGCCCCTTTTCCGATTAACTCTACTGCCAGTTTTTCGCCGATTTTATCATAATCCTGCGGCATGCCTTCGGCATCAGCAGTCAGTTTGACTTTGCCGTCAGCCGACAACACGGCGCCCTTCAAGTTCAACGTATTATCATTAATTTCCGCATAAGCAGCAATCGGCGTTTTGCAGCCACCGCCAAGCGCCCGAAGGAAGGAACGTTCGGCTTTCGTAGAAAATTCAGTATTTAAATCGTTTATTGTTCGCAAAATTTCTTTGGCACGAGCGTTGCCTGCAGCAATTTCGCAAGCAATCGCTCCTTGAGCAGGAGACGGGATAATCTCGTCCACTGAAATTAAAGACGATATGAAATGCGACAAATTCAAACGCTGCAAACCAGCTCCAGCCAACACAATTGCATCCCAATCGCTATTTTCAAACTTGGATATGCGAGTCGGTACGTTGCCGCGAAGCTCGACAATGTGTAAATCGGGGCGTATATTCAGCAGGAAAGCCTTTCTTCGAGTTGAACCGGTCGCTATGACTGCGTTATGAGGTAAAGAAGAAATTGTAACTTCATTTTGACGAGCAACGAGTGCATCTCGCACCTCGCCACGTTTGGCTATGCAGGCGATTTCCAAGTTATCCGGTAGTTCGGCGGGCAAATCTTTTAAACTATGGACGGCAAAATCAATTCCACCGCTTAGAAGTTCAATTTCGAGTTCATGTGTGAATAGACCTTTGTCGCCGATTGCTGCCAAAGGCTTATCGAGAATTCTGTCACCAGTAGTCGATATTTGTTTAATATCAACAGTTAAGCCAGGGTTGCGTTCAGTAAGTTGCCTGATAATAAATTGAGTTTGATACATCGCCAATCGGCTTGAACGGGTGCCGGCTGTTAGTTTAAGAGTTGATTTCAATGATGGCATCGGGCTAAACCTGTTCAATATCGTAAACCTTGATTGGCTCTATGATTTCGCGGAATTTAGAAATATTTATCAATCTCATCATTTGAACGTCGGTTATTTCATGTCCTTTGGAAATCAGCACGTAATCTCGGTCGTCGCGAATATCGTCGGCTAAAACCATGCCGAGCCTTAATTTCTTGAAAGGAATGTTCTTAATGACATAACCGGAATAGCTTATGCCTTGTTCATTGGATAGCGCTTCCAGAACTTGCGGGTCGTAGATGCTTGATTGCTGAATCATTGATTCAATAGCACGATTGCTCGACATGCCGCTGTTAAGAAAAGTATTGTAATCATTGGCAACTTTCAATATTCTTGCGATTAAGGGGATGTCTTCGCCTTTGACGAGGTTGGAAGCGGAATCGCTGCCGTCGAAATTTCTGTTCTGAAATAAAATAGCTTCGGCGATTTGGTCAAAGCGAGGGATGTTTTTTAGTAAATTTCTTCCGATAACCGGATGTTTTTCATATATTTTCATTTCATTAGGGCTGAGTGAATCCCCTTTCGATTTTTTTTCAATAATATCCGAAGGCACTGCAACGCAACCGATTTTTGAAAGCAGAGCGGCAATTTCGACTTCCCATGAATTTTTCATACCGAGTTTGTCGGCAATGGCTCTCGCTATTTTTCGAATAACCGTAGTTTGACTGAAAGCAACAGGATTGACAACAGATAAAATATCGATTAAAATTTTGATGCTGCCTTTCAATGTTTTATCGAGCAGCTCTTTTTCTAAGGTAGTTAACCGGTAATACTCCAAAGCGTCTTTCAGTGATGCTATAAGAGTTTCAGGCGAAACCGGTTTTGTCAGGAATCGGAAAATATGACCCTCGTTAACGGCTTTTATTGAAGTTTCAAGGTCGGCATAACCCGTTAAAATCATACGGACAGTATCTGGAAAAATTCGTCTGATAGCCGCTAATAGTTCAATTCCGTTCATTCCGGGCATGCTATAATCCGAAACGATAACTGCAAACTGAGGCGACGTGTTTATTATATCGAGCGCTTCGCGGCCGCTTGCTGCAGTTTGTATTCGGAAGTCCTTGCGCAAATTGCGTTGAAATCCCGAAAGAATATCAATGTCGTCGTCGACAAGTAAAATCTGATTACTCATATTATGCTATTTTTTTATATTCAATTATTCTTCTGAAGTATTTTCTATCACAATCGGAAGAGAAAACGCAAAGGTAGACCCTTTGCCCAATGCGCTTTTCACCCACACTCGACCACGATGAGCCTCGACAAGTTTTTTTACAATCCACAAGCCAAAACCGCTGCTCGGCTCGCCTGCAGTGGGTTGAGCCGAAAGGCGACCTCCTCTCTGGAAGGCTTGTTTTATGTCATCTTCGGAAAGTCCTAAGCCATTATCACTGATTTCAACAACAATATTATCATCGGAACGATGAGATTTTATTCTTACCTGTCCGTTTTTATGAGAGAACTTGACTGCATTCGATAAAAGGTTATCTATAATTTCTTCGATTTTCTGTGGGTCCATGCTCGATTCCGGTACTATTTCGCTTAAATCGAGCAGAACCTCAATCGATTTGTTATTGGCAGCGATCTGATTGCGGTGATGAACCGAAGTAATAATTTCGTTTATTTGTACTGTTTCATACTTCATATTCAACGAGGAACTTTCGAGCGCAAGTATCTTCGTTACTTCCTGCGATAGCGCTACTATCTTTGTAGTAGTTTCGAATATATCGTTTATTATCTCTTTTTGCTCGTTTACCGTCAGGTCGTATGAGCGTAATAGTTCGACAAGACTTTTGACGAGAGCGACTGGGTTTTTTAGGTCATGGATAATGATTGCAAAAAGTTCGTCTTTCTGCTTCTGAAGTTCTTCGAACTCCTTTTGGCTTTTGTTGAGGCGTTCGACAGTTTCTTTTAGTTCGTTGTTTTGTTTAATCAATTCGTCGCCGCGGGTTTGCATTGCGTCGATTTGCCCGCGAAGAGCGGAAATTTCTGCACGCAAATTACTGTTTTCAGCAACAAGTCTGTCGTGTTGCTCTTTGCTGATTGAGATTGTGTCTTGGCTCATATCTTGTTTTCCCGATGGTGTCAATTGTTTGTCATCGTTCGGTTTTTGATTTTTACGAATTACGACCAATACAATACCGAACAAAAGCAAAGATATTAAAAATCCTAATGCAACGGAAACAAAATCTATGCCGTTTATGCTAATTATCGAAGCGGTTGAGTCCTTTTTTAAAGAATCAAGTTTGCCAACTTCGCTGCGCAGATGTTTCAGCTCGCGCCTCATCGAGGCTTGCTTATTGTTTACGTGAAAAACGAGTATTGCAGGATTTGCAGTCCATTTATTCCCAAATGCGTCAATCGACAGGAAATAATCTCCTTCGCTCAATCCTGAATATGTCAATGAGGTCGTGTTAAGCGTTTGAACATTCTCTTGCCCGTCAAACTTGGTTCTTAATCGAAAAAGGAATGGCGTTTTATCTGTCCCGTCGGAATCGCAGCGGTAGCCAAATGTTATAGTATCGTTAGATGAAATATAGACATCGCTTCTGTCGTCGCCTTCGAGCGTTTCGCCGTTTACTTTTATATATTCTAATACTACTTGGCGTGTTTGAGCATTTATACCTATTGGAAGGATTAGGTTAAATGTCAAAACCATTGTCCATATTAATCTTTTTAAGTCCTTACTCATAATCATCTTATTGATTTAATTTGTAATAATTTTCTACGATAAAGAAAAATTAAGAACTTTAATTATGCACAACTTCCTTTAATTCTTACTTTTTGTGCTAGAAAAGTGGCAACCGCCACCTACTCGATTTCATAGGCTTTCTTTCTAAGCAAGTAAGCTTGATTACGAAATTTTATTCTCTTTTTCGAAGATATTTTCCTCAAGCCGATTAATACCTCCGATAAGTCTGTAAAAGGATAATGCGGCAGCTTTTTTTCGTTGCAATAATGAGCCAATGCCCCCTTGGCAAAAATAAAATCCGAATGTTCAGCAAGGCAGCCGTCGCTTTCGGTAGAACCAATAAAAATGACTGCGCTTGATAGAGAAATATAGCTCAATGCTGCATTACGAATGCAGAATTTTCTGCGGCAGCAACAGTTTTCTCCTGCAAAAATGAATTTTGGAACAAGCCGTTCATCATTAACTGTGAGCTCATTGCCTAATAATTCAGGAGTCTTACTGCATTTATTAAACAAGCTATAAGCAATTTCTTTATAAAAATCTCCTATGAGAAACAGCCGTAAGCCGTTGTTGTAACATAACTTATCTATCTCATGGTACTCATCTTTTATCCAAATCTTATCGCAAATATTTTTTTTAATTTCGGTTAAGGAGCTTACATCTAATGTATTTTCAATTGATAATAAATTAATATCGCCTTCCACTAATAAAT
>CAYLSY010000027.1:0-13645 GCA_964386275.1 uncultured Hyphomicrobiales bacterium | reverse complement strand
TCGCAAGTTAGATGCTTTTTGCCACAAATGCAAATTCGTATTTTGGATCTGGGATAATAATAATTATGCACAATTTTCTTTAATTGCACACTGTTGCAACATAAAAAGTGGCAAACGCCACCTACTTAAGTATTTGATATAAAAAACCCTTTCGAAAATCAATCCAAAAGGGTTTAATTCATTAATAGCCGAAATTTTCTTCTTCAAGCCAAATCGATAAAATGAGAATTAATTAGACGCAGCCTGTCGGTTTTGCCAAACCGGCGACTTTGCAAGCGCCTTTTGCTGGTCCCGACGGGAACAAATCATAGATTTGCTTCAATGTGTAGCCTGTTTCCTTGCAGAGTTTGCGAATCATTGGTGCAATACCGTATTGCTTGAAATAATCGCGCAAATAGTTGATTATTTTCCAATGGTCTTCGGTCAATTCGGCAACGTCTTCTGTAGACGCCAATGCCAAGGCTACCTTTTCGTTCCATTCTTCGGGGTTTTCCATGAAACCGTCTTCATCGACAGCTACTTTTACATCCTGCCATTCCAAAAATGCCATAATGTCTCTCCTGAATATGTGTGATAAAAATTAATTTAGCATTCTGCTAATTGGTAACGAAATTAATGATTTCGTAGGTGTTCAAAATCTTGAACCCCTACTTTAATCAGATTAAAATCCTAGTTTAGCTCATTCTATTTAATGTCGCATACTGTCCGGTCATCGGATGTTTCATTTCGATATAACCGCATGGACAGCTTTCGGCGCACTTATTGCAACCTTTGCAAACATCGAGTTTGAATGTATATTCCTGATATTTTTTAACCGGTTTATGAATAGCCTGATCTTGGCACAAGCTCCAGCAAGTTCCGCAATCGAAACACATTCCGCAGCTCATGCAGCGTTTCGTTTCATCAATTAGCTGCTCTTCGGTCAAAGTGCAAGTGATTTCCTTTTCAAGCTCCTTCAAACGCTCGTCTGGAGGCAGTTTCAGAGCTTCGTTACGCATTTTTTCTGTATAATAGCTGAAAACGATTTGGTCTTTGCCGACAATAGGCATATCCGGGTCGGGTTTGATTTCCAAACCACGAAAACCGGCATGTATCGTTTCGGCTGCCTTGCGTCCCTGATAAATAGCGATTGTTACCAATCCAAGCTCGATATCGTCGCCGCCGGCAAACACTTTTTCTTCTTTTGTCTTGAAACCCGAGTCGGTTTTAATCCAATCGCGTCCTTCGCGGAGATGCTCGAAACCTTTGAACTCAGGCTCTTGGCTGATTGCGGCGATAACGGTTGATGCTTCAATATCGAAGTATGCTCCTTCGATAGGCACAGGACGTCGGCGACCCGACGCGTCTGGTTCACCAAGCTCATTCTGCTGGCATTTCATCGATACGACGCGATCGCCTTCTTTCTTGAACTCAATCGGAGCGGCAAGGAAGTGGAAATGGATTCCCTCTTCTTCGGCGCCGACGATTTCTTCTTCGATGGCGGGCATTTCAGCGCGGGTGCGACGATAAACGATTGTAACATCTGCTCCCAAACGGCGGGAAATTCGAGCGGCATCTATTGCCGTATCGCCGCCGCCGATAACAAGTACTTTTTCGCCGACTTCAACCTTTTGACCGGAATTAACGCGGTTCAAAAACTCTGTGCCGGTGAAGACATTCGGCGCATCCTCGTTCGGAATGCCGAGCATTTTGCCTTTGTGGGCGCCGATTCCGACAAATACGGCATCGTATTCATCTTTTATTTGTTGGTAAGGTATGTCCTTGCCGATAATAGTATTACATTTGATTTCCACGCCGAGACCCTCTATGCGGGAAATTTCCTTATCCAAAACAGCAGCCGGAAGACGATAATCCGGAATTCCGTAACGAAGCATTCCGCCGGGTTTGCTGAAGGCTTCGAACACAGTTGTCTTATAGCCAAGACGAGCCAACTGGTATGCGCAAGACAAACCTGCAGGACCTGCGCCGATAATGGCAATTTTTTCCGGTTGAGTTTCCTGTGTCAGTTTTTCGACAGGAAATTGATGCTCAAGAGCATAATCGCCCAAAAAGCGCTCGACGCTGTTAATAGCGACCGAGCCGTCTTTATATTGGCGATTGCAGCCACCCTCGCAAGGATGCGGGCAAACGCGTCCGCATACAGCAGGAAACGGATTGCGCTCCATCAATATATCGAAAGCTAATTTATATGATTCCGGGTAAGTGCGACCTGAATCTTCGGTTTGGGATATTGTTGTTAGTATATCGCGGATTCTTGTGCCGCTGGGACAAGCCGAACGGCATGGCGCCATCTTTGCGACATGCACGGGCCTATATGGCGAGGTCTCCGTTGCGGACGAACCAGACGAGCCGCCGCGAACGCTTAACGGTTTCTTCTTTTTTACGATTAAAGACAATTTATTTCTCCTTGAAATAAGGTTAAATTCTATTATTAAATCCCCCTACCCCATTTTTCAAAGGGGGAGAAGAAAAGATGGATTTTTTAGCTGTTTATAACTTCCTTTATGTTTGGATTCTAAATATGGTTTTATTTTTTTCTTTAAATCCCCCTACCCCCTTTTTCAAAGGGGGAAAGAAAGAGTCATTTCCATTTCAACGGCTGCGCAACAGTTGTCATTGCCTCAGAATGACGTTATCATACATTTACGTCAATTCATAACTTATAATTAATAACTCATAATTATTACTAATTATACTACATTCCGCCGTAGGGATACATACCTTTTTTGATTTTTTCCATATCTTCGAGCAGTTGGTCATGCTTCTTTTCGTCTGTCAAAAGATAAGTCAAAAGGTATTGAGCCAACGGTGATTTTGTTTCGGCAAGCGCTTCGTTCGCCATGGCAATGGTTTTCTTTTCCACTTCGTCATGCTCTTCGATAAGAGTCCAGAAACTTGCCAATTCATCGGGATTGAGCGTAATCGGCTGCTTTTCGAAATGGTCGACAATTAGCTGTTGGACGCGGCGGTGCATCATCGAATCTTGGCGGATGATTTCCATGACGATTTGCACGAGCGGATTATCGGTATTTTTAATGATTTCGGTAGTATTTTTAACGGCTACGTCTTCAATTTTCTGCCATTTTTTCATTAATTCGACCATTTTTTCGATTGATTCTTTTTGTGTTGCCATTTGAGGACTCCATTTATTGTTTAAAAATAGTAAAGTTCAATTTTCATTATAACTCATCCGATGGCTTTAACTCATCCGATGATAGTTTAGAGTCATTTTGAGCGAAGCGAAGAATCCATCTTCAACTCTTGTAGGGACACGGCATGCCGTGTCCCTACGGTTCAGCATGACGTAAAACAATCTTATAATTATGTTGATAGATTTTAAAAAAAAAAAAACTCTATTGCCTCTGTTAACTCATACAATGACATCAAGTTATTGGATGAGCGCTGCATATGCCAGTTCCACAAAACGCTTCGCCCAGTGCGGCGCTCCGAGCGCATGAAGATGCAAATAAGCCGCGAAAGTGTTACGCACGGCAAATCCGTCGCGACCGGAGCCGAAACCGGTGCCTTTTTCCACATTGATACAGGTTTCGGAGGGTATTTCGCCATCAATGATTTTTGAGTAGTGAAACTCATGCCCTCGAATACGTGTTCCTATGTCGAAAAAGGGATTTGCGCCGTCGAGTGTGCCTTCGAAATAGCCGTGTCCCTGCATAATACGCTTCATTTCAACGCCGAATGGCAATACTCCTGCCATTTCATAAGATTCGCCGCTAATGTTTATACATCGCGCAATCAGCATCATGCCGCCGCATTCGGCGTAAACAGGTTTTCCGGCTAACGAAAATTCCTTGATGTCATTTAACAAAGAGCGATTTTCGGATATTTCCGAAGGATAGACCTCCGGAAAGCCGCCGCCGATATAGAGTCCGTCAATTTCAGGCAGTTTTTTATCCGTAAAAGTCGAAATCGGCACAAGCTCAGCGCCTGCCTGTCTTAAGTCTCTTAGATTGTCATCATAGTAAAACGAAAAAGCCTTGTCCCAGATATAACCAATCCTTACTCTGCTTTCCCTCTTTTGCACGACCGCATCTTTTTCCCCCTTTAGTAAATATTCTTCTTTTTCCCCATTTTGCAAAGGGGGCTGGGAAATTTCATCAACCGCCTTTTCCCCCTTTAGCAAAGGGGGCTGGGGGATTTGAACTTCCGAAGCCGACTTGGCAATTTCAATCAACTTATCAATATCGGAATAATCCAACACAAGTTGCCGGATTTCATCAAGCGATGCTTTGCCGAAGGACAGTTCATAAGGCGTAATCAGTCCCAAATGGCGCGACGGCAGTAAAACTTTATCTTTAATACGCGGCAAAGCGGCGACTACAGGTATTCCCGTATCAGATTCAATCGAACGACGCGCAACGTCGGCATGGCGCACACTTCCGATTTGGTTTAGGACAATTCCGGCAATGTTCACGCCTTGGTCGAGCATCTTGCAGCCAAGCGCAATAGCCGATGTCGTCCGCGTTGCTTTAGTTGTATTTAAAACTAGTAAAACCGGCGAGCCGAGCAATTTCGCCAGCGCCGCAGTTGAGTATGAGCCTTGTTCATCGACTCCGTCGTAAAGTCCGCGATTTCCTTCGATTACGGCAATATCAGAATTTTTCGAGTTTTCAAAGAATGAGCGCAGAACGTTATCTTCCCCCATAATATAAGTATCGAGATTCGCTACCGAGCGAGAGCCTGCGGCATTTCGCAGCCAAGCAGGGTCGATGTAATCGGGACCCTTTTTGAAAGGCGCCGATTTCAAGCCTTTTTCACGCAACGCAGCCAATAAGCCGCATGTAAAGAAGGTTTTACCCGAATCGCCGGAGATTCCGGCAATTGTTAGTCTCGGTATTGTAATCATTTCGATGTCGTTATAAGTCTTAAAGGTAAGTTTTAAATTCCCCTACCCCCTTTTTCAAAGGGGGAAAGAGGATTAACCTTTAAAGACTAACTTTATTTTGCATTAATCGTTTTGGGCGCCTTCCTTGTGTGGAATTTCGATAAAGCTGCCGCCGAAATATGTATAAACAAGCCGTCCGGAATTGACCAACTCCTTGATTGCTTCTTTGCAAAGGGCTTTGTCGACGCGATCTTCGCCGTAAAGCTCAATGCAAGCTTTCTGCAAATCGGTGGCTTTCCACTTCTTCATGCCCATTGTGTCTTTAATCATTTTATACATCGCATCTTGCACTTCCTGAACCGGAACCATATCAGCCATGGTATTACTCCTTGAGTTAATATATTGAGTTATTGATTTTTAATATACGTATTTACTGGATTTTTATTTAGTTAAAGCCGGAACAAACTGCTTGATTGCATGTCTGTGCCAGATTTAATAAACAAGTCGATGTCCGGCGCAGAAAAAATGAGCGCCGAACATCGATAACAGTTATTAATATGTCAAATGAACCGAGCGTTTGAATGTCAAACCTGCATGCTTGAAGTCGTCAATATGTTCCTTTTGGAACGGTATGTCAGCGAGCTTGAAGAACTTGGGCCAGCCAATGCGTTCAATCCATTCGCCAATCCGCTCGTGCTTTTGAGCGTTTGCAGCCCAAAGGTCAACGATATTGCGAACTGCAGAAACAACGCCGGGCCAACGAGGCGGTTCGTTCGGGATGAACGGAATCGCCAACTTCGAAAACATCGGCTCGTGGCGGGCATTCGATACTTTGCCGCCAATCCAGATGGAAATACCGTCGTTCACTGGGTCGTTCAAGGGCATAGCCGGGCAAACGGTATAGCAGTTTGCGCAGAACATACACACGTCTTCGTTGACTTCGACCGTTTGTTTGCCATCGACCATTGCCGGACGGATAGCCGCGGTCGGGCATGACGCCACGAGGTTGGGAATTTCGCAAATCTTCGGTAAGTTTGTTTTGTCAATTTTCGGCGGACGACGGTGAACACCAAGAATCGCTATGTCGGAGCAGTGAACGGCGCCGCACATATTCAAGCAGCATGCCAAGGCGATGCGAATCTTCGACGGAAGCTTCATCGTTTGGAAATATTCCGACAAATCGTCCATGACGGATTTTACGATACCCGATGCGTCGGTGGCTGCCGAGTGGCAGTGAACCCAACCTTGTGTGTGGACGATGCTGGAAATAGCGTTGCCGGTGCCGCCGACGGGATGTCCCAAAGCCTTAAGGTCGGCGATTAACGGGTCGATGTTTTCTTCCTTTGTTAGAAGGAATTCGACGTTGTGGCGCGATGTAAAGCGAAGATAGCCGTCGCAATACTTGTCTGCCAATTCGGCATATTTTCGAATTTTAATTGTGCTTAAAAGGCGCGGCGAGCCTGCACGAACGCTATAGAGCTTTGCGCCGTTGTCGGCGATATGCACCAAAACGCCGGGACGTGGAATTTCATGGGTTTTCCATTTGCCGTAGTTCTCCTTGATTATTGGAGGGAGAAACTTGCTGAAATGCGGCGGACCAATGTCGGTCAGTCTTTTTACGGGTTCATCAGCCATTTTTGTTAATTCCTTATATTTATTTTTATAATAATTTTCTTTTTATTGTCCAATATAAATTGGATGTAAAATATTTATGTCGCAATGAGTTGAGTTTATCATACAAGTTATATTTAATTGAATCAAGAAATAAAGTTTCATTTTATAATAAAATCCCCCTACCCCCTTTGTTAAAGGGGGAAAAGAAAGATTATTCTGTTTTCAAAGCAACTTAAGTTATTAATTATCAAAGATGGATTCTTCGCTTCGCTCTGAATGACATCATTGCCTAATTATCATCTCAATTCTTATAACTTATAACTCATAACTCTAATTTATATCTCTTTAATTACTAATTTATAATTAATAATTTATAATTTGGGTTTTGGCTTATTCTTCCTCTAAGTATTCTTCATAGAAGATATACGGGTTTTCGCGAGGATGGGCAACCATTTCGGCTTGGGGCTCAAGGCCGATGCTGTCGAGGAAGTTACCCAGACCAACACGTTGGATGAATTCGCCGATACGCTCGCGGTTTTTGCCTTCTTCGCACCAGAGGTCCCACATGTTTTCGATTACTTCCCAAAGTTCGGAATCTTCGAAAGGCTCTTCGATTTTTATAAAAGGAATAAGAACCGACGATAGCAATGCGCCTTCAACTATAGGAGCTTTTGCGCCAACGAGAACAGCGGCGCCGCGGTCATCGCCCGGGGCCAATGCTTTGGGCATTACGTTGATGCAGTGCATACAGTGGCGGCAGCTCGAGTTATCAATTTTCAATTCGTTGCCGTCCCATTCCATGCATTTGCCGGGACATTTCATAAGGATTTCTTTAACTATATCAGTGCCATTTGCGGCGTAGTTGCGAACAGCTTCTTGATTGACTTTAATGTCATCGCGCCAAGTGCCGATGATACTTATATCTGAGCGGGCGACAGAGGCTACGCAATCGTTGGGGCAGCCGCTCATTTTGAATTTCATTTTGTAGGGGAATGCCGGACGGTGAAGCTCGTCTTGGAATTTGTTGGTAATAAAGTGGGTCAATGCCATTGTATCGTAGCAAGCCCATTCGCAGCGAGCTTTGCCGCAGCAGCAGCTTGGTGTGCGGACATCCGAACCCGAGCCGCCAAGGTCGAAGCCGGCTGCGGTTAATTCTGAAAAAATAGGTTCCAATTCTTCGGTACGGGTGCCGAGGAAGACGATGTCGCCGGTTGAACCGTGCATATTGGTCAAACCCGAACCGTGCTTGTCCCAAATATCGCAAAGAGTGCGCAAGGCATCGGATGTATAGAACCAGCCTGCGGGTTGATTGATACGCATCGTATGGAAATGTGATACATTTGGAAAATCTTCCGGTACGTCGGTATAACGTCCGATGACGCCACCACCGTAACCCATAACGCCGACGATTCCGCCGTGTTTCCAGTGGCCTATGCGCTCGTTGTAAGAGCGTTCGAGCAATCCGAGAAGGTCGTTCGCCATCGGATTCCACTCGGCAGCGGCTTTAATTTCTTTAACAAAACTTGGCCATTCCCCGCTTTCGAGCTGGTCGAGCATCGGAGTCTGGTATTTTTTTTCGATTGCCATATTTGGCTCCTCGTAAAATTGTTTATAAATCAGTTTTTTTAATAAAATTCGATTTTATTTTACTCATCCGATGAGTTTAAGTTATCGGATGAATAGATTTTTAAAGACATTTTATGCCAATACCAACGGTGTCTAATCTCCCTGCCCCCTTTTCCAAAGGAAGAAATAAGATGGATTCTTCGCTTCGCTTAGAATGACAGCCACCACTTGCCTTGTTGATCCGTAGGGACACGGCACGCCGTGTCCCTACAGGAGTTGAAGATAAATTCTTCGCCTAAGCTCAGAATGACAATCTAATACTTATGCGCAAACTCTTAACTCTATAATTTATAATTACGAACTAGTTCCTACGAACGGCATTTACGAACACTTCCGGTTTATTGTCTCTGCCGTGCATTTTAAGGAAAACCAGCCCGAGCAAACGGTAGATTATATGCGCAAACTTCGAATATGGCATAAACCACAACAAGATGAAAACAAGCGTTAAGTGTATGAAATATGTCAAGTAAGCTATAAACGCCAATTCGTGAGGCAGCGCCATACGCAAGAATACAATCAGCATACCGGTTGCGGCAACTCCGGTTATTGTCCAAAGAAAGAGCCAGTCTTGATATTTGCTTTTACCGTCGTGTTCGCTTTGCTTAATTCTTTTAATAACAAAGAGTAGCAAGCCGATAAGCAGAAAAACACCGCTAATTAGCCCCAGCAGTTTGACCGGATGCATTAAATTCATCGGGTATGGCAGATGGAACGAAACTGCCTTCATCAAATCGCTGCCAAATTTTTCGCCGTAATGGTGAATTTCACCGACAACGACTAGGCCTGTTGCTATCATTGTGCCAATAAACCCGTAGAATGCGTAAAGATGCCCATACTTGCGGTTTGAATTTTCCGGACAGGCGCTGAATTTTTTATGGAACAAGAACTCTGCGCCGACTTCGCGAGCTGCAGCCAGAAACGATTTCTTAGGTTTCGTTGGAACATGCATTTTCATATCATACCAATAACGCGATAAACTGTATGCCGCAAGTCCCCAAATTAATATGTTGCCGGGAATGAAAAGCGCTTCAATCGCCAGTTTATTAATAAAGTCCTCGTATTTCATCACGCCTTCGCGGACGGCAAAGAAGTTCATATCGCCGCCATGAACCACAAAGTTGGTTATTAAAACCAAAGCGAGAATAAATAACATCGGAACGATAAAAACTAGAGGGGCAAATTTAGGATTTGCGAGCCATTCGCCCATGAAGCGAGGAGTGGCATAATTGCGGTAAACATATCCACGAACAGCGCCCATTAGGTCGGCGGGTCTGGCGCCGCGAGGGCATTGCTCGCTGCAATCCATACAGCCGTGGCAGAGCCACAAATCGGGGTCGCCGACAAGTTTTTCCTTCAAACCCCACGAAGCGTCAATCATTTCCTTGCGCGGAAAGGCGAAATCCTTTGGCGACAAGCGGCACGAAACCGTGCAGGTAGCGCATTGGAAACACTTCTTGGCGGTATCGCCGCCGTTTTCCTTCAAATATTTGATGAAAGCGACATCGCTTTTAATTTTTATACGCTGGCTCAATGTCTTGCCTCCAATAATTGAAATTCTGTTTCAAATCCCCCTACCCCATTTTGCAAAGGAGGTAAAGGGAAAAGGTTATATATTTATATACTCAGGGCTGATTTCCAGCGATTTTTCGCCGAAAATGCTGAATCGCAGCCACTTAAAACCAATTTTCAGTAATTCCGTGTCGTCCTTTGCTATTTTTTCGATTACTTCGGGTTCAAGTTTGAAACGCTTCAAGAACGAGCTTTCAAATACGAATGAACGGAATTTATCTATGTTATAGCATGTCATAAAAAACATCTCGAGCTTCACTGGCTCGGTCGGACGCCCTTTGATAAAATGCGGATGAAGCGTCAATTCCTTGAACAATTCGCCGATTTCGTCATATTCAGCAGTTTTTTGGTCTTCGAGCCATTGAGCTATTGACCACTCATTGCCTTCTTCAAAGCCTTTGCAGACTTCTTCTTGAAGCAGAAAGTAGAATTTATCCTCTGTTTTTGCAGTTTTTTCATCGGGCGAAGCAACGCCGACAGGATACATGCGGCAAGCCCACGGACGGTCTTCGTAAACCGTGCAGCCTTGCGGACCAACAAACGGGCAGCTGAGCGTTTCCTCGCTCATACGCAGCATGACAACTGGGTATTTCAAATGCTCTTCGAGCGGCAAAATTGTGTATTTGTCCAAAAACTCGCCGGATTTGATTCCGAGCCGGTTTTTAAGTCTGACAATATCATAAGGCGTAAGAAAAATGTTAACGTCCGAGCAGCATTTGTTGAAACAAGATATGCCCGGATGGCAGGAAAATTTAAAAGTATCTTCTGCGCCGAGCCTGTCGTAATCCTTGATGATTTTTTCGCGAATAATGTTTGAAGTTCCCATATCAATCCACCACCAAATCTTTTAGGTCCATCGGCGAAAAAACCGGAATCGGTCCGTCTTCGCCATTAAAAGTGTTGTAGCGATAACGATACGAGGCTTTAACTTTGTAATTTTGGCTCATCCAGTCCCAGCCGCGCTGGTAATAACCGCACTCGTCGTTCATGCAAATCATTTGATACGGCACATTCCAATCGGATTCGGGCGGCATTTGAACTTGCTTCAATGTCGAGCCGCAGTGCTTGCATTTTAATTCCGTTGATTCCATTTTTCCTGCCTAAATATTAAAAACTTGTTGTTTGCAGCCTCGTTCGGGGAATTCCTCCACCCCTTTCATAAAGGAGATTTGGTTTGCTTGAATGATGTCACACTGAACTTTTTTCAGCATCCATCCTTCAATTATGAACTATTCCGGAAGGATGGATTCCGGGTCAAGCCCGGAATGACAAGCATTTTTTAATTCTCAATTCAAAAGCGCATTCACCGCTACTGAATTCAAATTTAATACTTTAAAAATACTCATCCGATGACTCGAGAAGTCACCGGATGAGTGATTGAATTCATCTTAGAAAATCTTATGAATCGGACGCGTGTTCATAATCCAAGCATCGTTTGCCGGATTCCATGTGCAGTTCACGAATTTGAGCCAATTTTCGTTGTCGATATTCGGGGTATCGGCGCGGAAATAGTAGCCGGGCCAACGAGTTTCCTCACGATACAAAATCGTACGGACGTGGGCTTCAGCTTGCCACATGCGCTGAACGTTTTCCCAAACGCGGAGCAATTCGTGTAAATCTTGTGCCGCAAGTTTTTTTGAGTCTTCTTTCAAGAAGCCCAAAAGCTGCATGCCTTTTTCGAGCAACGGCTTGTTGGTCTTGAATTGTGCCGAAACGCCGCCTGCGTATTCATCCATAATCTTTTGCAAGCGGAACATGAACATCTTGGGACGAATGTAGTTCGGGTTGATGTTCGGGTCTGTGGTTTCTTTGTGGTGCGCTTCCCAAATATCCAAGGGCTTTAAGATTTCGGCTTTCAATGCTTCAATCTTTGCGTTGTCATAGTTCAATGTCGGATTTTCTTTGACGATGTATTCGATTGCGCCCTTGGCAGCGATGCGGCCTTCGGCGTGCGAACCCGATGAGAACTTGTGGCTCGATGCGCCCGATGCGTCGCCGGCTGCAAACAAGCCTTTAACTGTTGTCATGTTCGGATAGCCCCAGAAGTAATCATCTGTTGCCAAATCCTTGGGACCGCTGACCCATGCGCCGGATGCGCCGGAGTGCGAGCCGATGAAGTATGGTTCGGCGGCGGCGATTTCAGAAGGCTCTTGTTCGGGGAACACGTTGGTCGATGCCCAAAGCAATGCCTGCGAAATTGTCATGTCCAAAAAGTCTTCCCATGCTTCTTCTTCGAGGTGTTTCATTTTTTTCTTGTAGGCTTTCGGGTCGTCTTTGTATTCTTCGGCGATTTTTTGGATGGCTTCTTCGGTCTTCATATAGATGGGGCCTTTGCCTTCCATAACGTCGAGCATACCGAGCCAGTTACGCAAGTTTGCCGGAATCGGTTTTACCTTGCCGTAGGGCATCCATTTATCGAGTTCGTCTTTGCGAACAGCCATGTATTCACCTGCTAATGCAGAAATCGCGCGGGATTTGAACAACAAGAACCATGCTCCGACCGGACCATAAGCGTCTTTGAAGCGAACTGGGATGAAACGAACTTCTTGGCATGTCATTTCTGCGCCTGCTCTGAGTGTGAAGTATGCGCTTGAACCTGAGTTCCAAGGCGGATACCATGCGCGACCCAAACCTTCGCCCGATGAACGCGGTTTGAACACGTGGACTGCGCCACCCATTGCAGCCATGACTGCTTTGGCTTTGAAGACATAGAATTTATTTTCACGGGTCGAAAAACCTACTGCGCCTGCTACTCTATCGCCGTCCATGAGCGGTTCGACGATGAATACGCGCTCGTAAATGTTGTCCATACCGAGTGCGTTCTTTGCCGCTTCGGCAACGACGACTTTGTATGATTCGCCGTTAATCATAAGCTGCCAGCGGCCTTCGTGGACGTAGTTGCCTTCTTCGTCTTTCCAAATCGGCAAGCCCCATTTTTCGAACAGGTGAACCGAACCATCGACGTGGCGGGCAATGTTGGCAACCAAATCTTCGCGGGTTACGCCCATAAGGTCGTTACGTACATATTCTACGTAATCTTTTACAGTGTTTTTGCCAGATACAAGGTCAATGTATTGGTTGATGGCAGAAAGACCCATAGCGACAGCGCCGCTGCGATCCATAGCCGCTTTATCGACCAATGTTACTTTTAAGTTGTGCTTTTTTGCCCAGTAAGCAGCTTCAACCGCTGCGCCGCAAGCAGACATACCGCCACCGAGAATCAGAAAGTCGGTATTGACTACTACAGTTTCAAAATTAGCCATTTTTTACTCCTTATATTCTATTAAAGTTTTTCTGGTTTTTTAAATTATGTGAACTATTTTGTTTTGTTGTGCCGAAATTGTTTACCGGCATCTTTCGTTTTAATGCTGTCATGCTGAACTCGTTTCAGCATCCATGTCATTTTAAAACGACTTTTCTTAGCAATAATATGGTAATTTTATTTTAAATCCCCCTGCCCCCTTTTTCAAAGGGGGAAAAACATTATCACCCCTTTTAAGAAGGCAGAAAAATCATTGCAATATTATTTCGTATAGAGCTTGTCAAGCTTCAAAGAAGCCGGTTCGGTAAAGAGATACGGGCTCGAAATATCATCTTCTTGGGTTGCCCAGCCGCCATCGGGAACAGCCGAACCTTCGGGTGTTGTGCGAATTGGGAACTTGAAGCGCTTGAGTTCGCCGTTACGGAACTTGATTGTCCACATAATCGAATCAGAGCTGCGCATTGGTGTTACTTGGCCGCCGAGCGGCATAAAGTCGGCATAGCCGCGTACTTCGATTGCTTGCGTCGGGCAGATTTTAACGCAGTTATAGCACTCCCAGCACATTTCCGGCTCGCAGTTGTAAGCCTTCATGGCTTCTTTGTTCAAAACCATGAGGTCATTTGGGCAGATATACTGGCAGGCTGTCTTGTCGAGAGCCTTGCATCCGTCGCATTTGTCTACTAAAACAAAACTTGGCATTTTATTACTCCTTGAATAAAAAAAGAACTATT